>JBILFC010000250.1:0-4554 GCA_044351785.1 Bdellovibrionota bacterium | reverse complement strand
CCGACACGTACTGCTACTCGGACAGCAACGAGAACTGCTACAAGGACAGCGACTCTTACTGCTACGCGAACTGCTACAAGGACGCCGACACGTACTGCTACTCGGACAGCAACGAGAACTGCTACAAGGACAGCGACTCTTACTGCTACGCGAACTGCTACAAGGACGCCGACACGTACTGCTACTCGGACAGCAACGAGAACGGCTACAAGAACAGCGACTCTTACAGCTACGAGAACTGTAACTAGAACACCAACAGCAACCCCTACCTGTCTCTACAAGTTAACTACTTGGCAGGCGGGTAGGGGAGGAGCTGTTTCTGAGACCAGTTTGATTAATAATACTTCTCTAAATTTACCGTCTTGTATGAAGAATGTAGTAAAAGGTGCCATAGATGAATGCCGTAAAGTGATGGGTAATGGTAGTGATTCAGATCTCTATTTAGACAACTGTGTCCTTGGATCATTCTTTATAAATAGAAAGACCCATGGAAGTTTGGCTGATAGTACAAATAAAATGGCAAAAGTAATCGCAAATAGTGAATTTGCAAAAAATTCTGTTTGTACTACTAGTGTCACAAATGGTTGCGCAGCAGGTTATGTAGTCTTTGATGGTAATTGTAACCCCGTGAAGGTTGATACTGAGGCTTGTGGTGCCGATGGCAGCAAATGTATCTGTAAAGAAAATAGTTTAGCCTGGTTATCATCGCCGATTTCCTTAATATGGAATGAGGGAATAAATATTGAGTCTGAAAGTTCTTTTGTTCAATTTCCTTTATCTAAGAGCAATAAAGATTGGTATGTTTGGAAAGCTTCAGGTAACACTCCGCTTGTAGTGTATGACCCAGATCATACTGGACAGATTCATTCCGCTGAGCAATTATTCGGAGAGTGGACGTTTGGTGGGAAGAGTCAGGCATCTTTAATGAGTGTACTAAAGGGCGATGATAAAGAAAATTCTGCGACTCCTTGGAGGGACGGTTTTGAAGCCTTAGCAAGTTTGGATCGTAATTATGATGGTAAGGTGAGTGATAATGAATTGGAACCTCTTGGTTTATGGTTCGACGAGAATAGAGATGGGATTTCTCAAGATGGTGAAGTAAGGCCATTAAGAGAAGAGGGAGTCAAAGCATTATATTTCAGCAACTCTTATAAAGATAAGATCACTAAATCAGTTATTGTTTCAAGAGGCTTTGACAGAGTAAAAGCAGGTAAAATGTATACGGGAGAAGCTGTTGATTGGTATGGTGAAGGTGCATCTAGTCAGTATGAGTTAATTTCAAAGCATATATATCAGAAGTTATTGGATAAAAATGTTTCTCAGACTAATTCCGCTAATTCGGCTGAAGTGATTGAAGATAGTAATATCGCGACTGTTAATGGTCAAAATGGATACACTGGATCTTGGTTCTGGAAGACAAAGGGTAATCAGCCAGCAAACTGGGATAAGGTTGATGGGATTCTATTCTTAGATGAAACTGAGGATGGTAAGGTCAGTGGTAAGACTTATGTAGAGAGCCAGCTAGAAAGTCAAGATGCTGATAGTGTGCGTGGAACTTTAACATTTATGTCAATTGAAGGTTCGCTTATTAAAGCGAAAGATGGAGTGCAGCAATTGGATTTCACGACACAGTTCTCAGGGGCTAGTGTTAAGACCACTGCTAGACTTTCAGAAGATAAGGCTACTTTATTAGGTACGACTGAGTATATTGAGAATTTAGGTGGTGATGAGAAAAAGGTTAGTTATAACTGGGAAGCGAGAAGAGTACAGAGTGTTCTTAAGGAATAATTACCTCGAGGCATGTAGCAAGTTTAATGCTACATGCCTAGCTTAAATTATTAAATTAAAGCTTCAACGCCAGGAAGTTTCTTCCCTTCAAGCATTTCTAAAAATGCTCCTCCGGCGGTTGATACAAAGTCCATTTTATCAAAGGCATGTTTGTTGTGAAGCGCTAGGTCTGTATCACCACCTCCTACTACTGTAAGAGCTTCTGTTTCACACAGTAGGTCCACTAGGGTATAAGTACCACTGGAGAATTCGGTAGTTTCAAATGCACCCATCGGGCCATTCCAAACTATTGTTTCAGCTGATTTAATGGCAGTAGCGAAAAGTTCTAAAGACTTAGGTCCAATATCTAGAGCCATTTTATCTACTGGAATTTTATCAGCATCAACAATAGAAGTTACAAGTCCAGTTTTAAGGGCATCGGCAATTACTACATCAACAGGAAGAAGTAGTTGTTTGTCATTTTCTTGAAACCATTTAATAGCTTCAGTCGCAACTGGTACAAGATCTGGTTCTACAAGCGATTTACCAACTTCATATCCCATAGCAGAGAAGAATGTATTAGCCATAGCTCCACCTACGATCACTGCGTCAGCAACTTTACCTACATTCTTAATGGCTTCGATTTTTGTAGAGACTTTAGCTCCGCCGAAAATGGCTAGAAATGGTCTCTTCGGAGTTCTTACTGACCTATTAAAATACTCCACCTCATCTCTAAGAGTAAATCCTGCACCTTTTTCAGCTACATAGCTAGCAATTCCTGCAGTACTAGCGTGAGCTCTATGAGCGGTAGCAAAGGCATTGTTGATATAAATATCTGCATTCTTGGCTAAAGCTTTAGCGAACTCTTGATCGTTCTTCTCTTCGCCTTCATGAAATCTTACATTTTCAAGTACAAGAACTTCTCCAGACTTAAGTGCACCTACTTTAGCTTCAACTTCAGGCCCAACACATTCATTAATAAATGCTACTTCAGTATGGAGCAATTTAGATAGTCTAGTAGCTACCTTTTTTAGTGAAAGATTTTCAACTACCTTGCCCTTAGGTCTGCCCATGTGCCCAAGAATTATAACTTTTGCATTCTTTTCTTTTGCATAAGTAATAGTTGGAAGGGCTGCTTGAATTCTATGATCATCTGAGATCGTGCCATCTTCATTTAAGGGTACGTCAAGGTCGCAACGGATAATTACTCTTTTATTTTCTAAGTTAAGATCTTCTATGGTTTTCATGTTTGTGGTCTCTGATTGTGGTTTAAAATTATGGGCCTATCATTAAGGGAAAATTGATAAAAAGTCACTAGTAACATTCCCTCGCCCCTGCTAAGCAAGTTTTACGTCTTTTCAGGGAGTTAGAGGGATAAGCAAGACTATTGTGGGGCCTAGATAGCATAAGACATAAACTGATAAATTTAACTTGAATATCATACCATATCCTGATATGGTCATAGGTATGGCAAAGAATAGCGCGATAAATCTACAAAAAGTAACTCTAAACCTTCCCGTAAATTTATTGAAGGAAGCTACTCAGAATACAGGACTCGGGATTACTGAGACCATAAGAAAGGGCCTTGAATTATTGAACGCAAGTGCGTTCTATGAGGAAGCCTTGAGCAATAAGGGTAAAATTAAATTCGGCATTTCAGTAAAAAATCTTAGGGAGGATTAGTGATAGCCGTAGATACGAATGTGGCTCTTTATTTCTTTGCTGGAAAAGCATCTAAGGAAGTAACCGTGCTCGAGGATCTTTTCAGAAATAACTTGGCAATATTTCCTCCCCTAGTTATAACAGAGTTACTTAGTGATCCATGGATACCTAAGAAAATTGTAGATTTTCTTGCAGGTGCGCCGCAATTGAAAACTCTCCCGGGCTACTTTGAAAGAGCTGGAAGATTAAGAGCTAAACTACTAAGGCGAGGTTTGAAAGCGAGAACAGCTGACTCCCTAATTGCGCAGAGCTGTATTGACTCTAAAGTTAAGCTTCTTACAAACGATAAAGATTTTAAGAATTTTGAGACTTACTGCGGCCTTTCCCTTTTTAAAAACTGATAGGTTAGGCGTAAAACCTGCCATGCCGTACTAGCATTTCAGAAACTTCTTTAAATAAAAAGTACGTTGGCGCTTTAAGGCGTTCTTAAGATTTCCAGTAAGACTTGTCTCTCCTCTAGGGAGACCTCATGATAATCTCTTAAATCAGGATCGTTTAAGCCTAAGTCTGGTGACACGCCTTGGTATTCTCGGTTCCAGATGATGAATGTATTGTTCGTAGCTTTTGATTGTGCAACTAGATTTTTTACTTGAGAGAGTGAAATTTCAGTGTTTAAATTAGTGATATCACTAAAATTCATATCCACTCCGTCGTTAGTAACTAATCCGTCTCGGTAATTCGGATTTACATTTGATCCAGTATGTTGATCCATGAAAGTACCTAGGGCTAGGCTTGTATCATTTCCCCCATAGCATCCGGGACATGGGTTTCTGCCAATTGCGTAGCTGAGAGTAGGAATTAAGGTTCGTGTTACAATATTTTCCATTTCTCTCGCTGATTTAAAATCAAGATTGTCTTCTAGCATTGGTAGAATATAGACCACGTTACCAATATTTGTTGCATAGGATATCAATGGTTCGTTAAATTTGATAATCTGTCTATAAGTATTTCTTAGTGTTTCATCGGTGATAATTCTTTGGCGAAAGTTCTCTGGAGATATCCCTGTTCCAAAACCTCTTTGTGGTAATCCTGATGTACGTCTTTGCCAAGGACCGTTCGCTAGAT
>JBILFC010000304.1:0-3445 GCA_044351785.1 Bdellovibrionota bacterium | reverse complement strand
TGAGTGCAGTTAAAGATAAGATTTTATCTCAGGATGTTGGGAGTGAATATTTAAGGGAAAGTATCGTTAAGAATATAGAGAAGCAATGGAACATATCGTTCGCCTCGATTGGCAAAGTTTTGTCCAAGAGGCGATAAAAAGAAGAAAAGAAGGGCGTATTACGCAGAAGCAATTGGCTCTGCTTGCAGGGGTGAGTAAGCCTACAATTGTTAACTTTGAAAAAGGGGAGATGGGAATTTCGCTTATGAATGCGATGAAGATATTGAAGGCAGTGGGACTGGCGTAAGTAAATTAACAGGAAGGCGGTAAGTCGGGAAGGGGTAAACAGGAAGAAGGAGAGTAAGGGGAGGGGGAAAGTGAAACCTGGAAGATAAAAACCTTAAAAACTTCCCGCTCGCGGCAATGGCCGGAGCAGGAAGGTGCGATTACTTTCGAGAGGAATTTGGGACTTTTACCAGGACATAAGTAATTAGAGTGCAGGGACCAAAGATATCCTTTCGCCTTTCAATTCTATATTCTGGGCGCCAGGGAGGTTTTTCGTTACCTGTAGCTCTTTTATCGTTGGTCGTGTTCATGTCTCCTCTTTCTCATTTCCAGAATCAGGATTAGAATCAGAATCGCCAGTGCCATTCTG
The DNA here is from genome assembly GCA_044351785.1 of Bdellovibrionota bacterium. Taxonomy (GTDB): domain Bacteria; phylum Bdellovibrionota_C; class UBA2361; order SZUA-149; family DAOLCO01; genus JAIYCX01. The sequence continues at coordinate 2,811 of JBILFC010000304.1, read as the reverse complement.
CCCATTATCATCCACAGCGGCACGTTGTTTTTCTCTTTCTTTTCTCATTTGCTCGGCTAGTAGCGGTGTCCTAGTACGGAGCGCTTTGCCAGAGTTTCTGATGATGCTCATTCGTCCAAATGATTGTCGCTTCATTAAAGAAACCTCCAAAAACCTCCACAAAAAATTCCAGGTTACACAATTTAGCTCCACCATTATTTATGCAGTTTAGGTGTGTGCCTGAATTTCACTTCTTGTATGTTCCAATTTATGAATTTTGATAGCTGGGAACGCCGACCTCTGGTCGGCAATGAAAGTGGTTTATTTATCATAGCCGACCAGAGGTCGGCGTTCCCAGGGTATTATTTTTTGATTAATCTGAGCAGGCGTTGATGATTTTCGATTATGAAAGTAGTAAGTGTATAGATCTAAGGATAGAGAAGTACTCCAAGGAAGGAGGCCCCGACGCTAGGCAAGTTCGTCTCTTCTGAGTCTTAAAAGACTGAAGGGTAGCCTGAACCACCTAGCGTTTTTTTTAAAGCTCGAATAGTCGCTAGAACCATTGATCCAGAGATCTTAAGTTCGGATGCCGCAAGAGTGAGCTTCAAAGGGGCATATTTATGAATGTGTAACATATCAGGGGTAAATATGGAAGAGTTTGTAGGAATTGATGTATCAAAGAAAAAGTTAGATGTGTGTTTTAACTATGCTGGTAAATTTCTACAGGTTCCAAATAACTCTAAGGGGATAGGGAAATTAATTACTGAGCTTAAAAAGAAAAAACCTAAACTAGTAGTGATGGAGGCTACCGGTGGATTAGAGAAACTTGCATTTAGATCTTTGCATGAGGCAGGACTTAAAGTGCATGTAGCTAATCCTAGGGTCACGCATAATTTCGTTAAAGGTACAGGAAAGTTTTCCAAGACCGACAAAAGTGACGCTAAAATGCTTGCTTTTTATGCAGAAAGGATGACTCCTACCCCTACCACGCCATATGGAATAGAGGATGAAAAAACAAGAGGTATTATCATTAGAAGAAAGCAGTTGATTAAAATGAGGACAGAGGAAAAGAACAGACTCTCTGCTCCAAATCTTGATTCAGGGATCAAAGTAAGTATGAGAGAGATGATAAAATTACTTGATGATAAAATAGATGCCTTAGATAGGGTGCTCAAAGTAAGGATAAAGTCAGATAATAAATTAAAAGAAAAGTTTGACTTATTAATGAGCATAAAAGGCATCGGGGAAGTTAGTGCATTTGTTCTTCTTGCATTTATGCCGGAGCTAGGCACTTTGAGTAAGAAGCAAATTGCTTCCTTACTCGGCGTTGCTCCCATGAATAGGGACAGTGGTCAGTACTCTGGAAAAAGGAGGTGTGTCGGGGGTAGAGCTTATCCGAGAACTACTTTATTTACTGCAACGATTTCTGCTATGAGGCACAATCCGGTCATAAAGGAATTTGCCGAGCGCCTCAGACCAACTAAAAGTAGTAACGGCAAAATGTCAAAGGTAATGATAGTCGCGTGTATGCGAAAACTTATTACTATTATTAATGCTATGCTTAAGGATTTAACACCTTGGGATGATAAATATTTAGAAAATAAAGCTTTGCTAAAGGCGCAAAAAATATAATTTTTGCACTTTTAACTATTGACTTTAAACATAGTCGCTACCCGAGATAAATTTTACATTTTTATATAGCAAATATTAGTTAAAATGAAAGTTTTTGGAGTGATGATTGCTTTGTTGTGGAGTAGCAGTGGCATACTGCCTAATTTAGTAGCTACATTGGGTACTTAGCTTAAAAAAGGAGCCACTCAAATGAGGGCCCCCATTGGTTGTTTTGTCTCTTGTTTGAGTTAAAAACACGAGTTATGGTCTTAATACTAGCTAGCGCTTTAGTGCTGTGCCTTTTTAATTAGCAACTACAACTTATCTTCTAGCGATTCTAGTAGCTCCTTTGCTGTTTGAAACCTATCGTTTGGCTCTTTTGATATTGCCTTTGAGATAATGTTACTTAGCCTTAAAGGAAAGTCATTTTTAATTTCATGAACTGGAGTAAAGTTGCATGCGAGGCCAGCTTCTATAAGCTCTACTAGCGTTTCACCTTTTAATGGGCATTCACCTGTAACGAGTTCATAAACCACTATTCCCCAGGCAAAGATGTCGCTTCTAATATCATGAATGCCCGAATTCATATACTCTGGAGGTGCAACTGAACGGTTTTCATCCACATCACCTTCGTTTATACGCTTGTTACGTTCAGATACAGTGCCGTGAATTTTAATTGAAAAGTCTGGTAGTACTTCTACTCCAGTCTCGCAGTGATCCCATAGTTCACCTTGTTTATGGAGATCATTTAGCGCTTCTGCAAATGAATGCATTAGCATTAGAGCTTCGCTTCTTTCTAAGGGAGCTCTACATAAATAATAAGCAATTTCAACCCGAATCTCTTCTTCCTTAAGAGCTATCATCATCCACCCCGCAATCCTTGCTGTGTTTATATGTACTGTCCAAAGGAAATATCGGAAACAGACGGAGGAAACATTAATTGTTTATTTAAGGCTAATTTGAACCAATTTATTCTCTCTTAATTCATCAATAATCTTTCCAAGTAACCTTTCTAGCGTCTTAGCCTCTTCAACGTTAAGGCAAGGCTCTAATGTTTCAACGATTGCGCCTGAGTAAGAGTTCCAGCTTTCTTTTAGGGCAGTAATGCCCTTTGGTAGTAATACAGCATACGATCCTCTTTTATCTTCTTCGCATTGCTCTAGCTTTATATAGCCCTTTTCAAGCATTCTTTTTGAAACTCGGCTAATTCCACTTCTTGTA
>JBILFC010000050.1:0-14450 GCA_044351785.1 Bdellovibrionota bacterium | reverse complement strand
AGATTCTTTAATTCTTAATAAACCGGAACCTAATTTTTCTCCATAACCAGCCCTATACAATAAGTCACTGAGTAATGGATTTCTTCTAATACTTCGACCTTCTATTCCACTAACTTCAACATGACCATAAATCCCACCAGGATTCTCTATTTCAATTCTATCTGAATAAATATTCAAATATACGCAAGAGTTTTGAAATGAATAATCCCGATGCACTAAAGAATTAATCAACGCCTCTCTAATTGCGACTAGTGGGTAAGTATAACGCTCAAGCCTCTTACCAGCGCCTGAAATCTCATATTCAACACTGATATGTTTTTTAACAAAATCTAGCCCTGCTTCAATCTGCTCAATGATTCCGTTATTAAAATCACGCCTATCTAAAATAGAAAACTTATCTACTCCAGCATATCTTACCGCAGTCAAGTAACTTTCGGGAATTAACTCCTTAGGATTTTTAGAAAAAAGAAGTACTCCAGCATTATTAAAAGCAAACTTAGAATTGCCCTTAACCTTCTTGATCACTGAAAGACCTTCTAGAACTTCTTCTTTGTTTCTCTTGGTTTTAATATTACATAACCCACAATAATTACTATATGAGTCTTCTGAAAAATCTTTTTTTATTTCAAAATTATTATTAATTCTAGAATCAAAGAAATTCTGATTATTACTTAATAAATTCTTTACTTCAGATACTTTAAGTTTCTGACTACTTGCCCCTACTCGAAGATAAAAGCCACCAGAACACTGATGAGGCTTTTCACTACTTTCTTCTACCTCTATCTTAAGAACTTTTTCAGGTAAGACCTCAATCCTCAGTGGAATCGATGGATCACAATTTCTCCCTATATCTTGAATCTGGCTACGAGTAGAATTAGATATATCTGTTCCCACTATTTCACCAACATCAGAGATGCCACAAAAAATAGTACCTCCAGATGCATTTGCAAAAGCAACTATCTCCTTGTCTAACTTAGAAATAGATTCCTTAAACTCGATAGTCTGACCCTCCCCTAGGGAAAGCGCAGTACTCAAATCAAAATTAGTCTTATCCATGCCTAAAAATAGCAAAATCTCGGCAAGTTTGCAATGCAAAATCAATGCATTTGCATTGCAAATTTGCTGAGCAATGCGCGAATCACCTATAACCTCCTGTTAAAACTAAATAAATTCGACCCTCATGAATAATGCGGGCTAGCATTGAACAAACTCGATTAAACAATTGATTGACAATCTGTTCATCATAAGGTAATGTTCACGTAACGCGAACATCAACCTAACATGAACAATGGAACTTGAAGATCCAAAGAAAGCAATATTAATTCAAGCAATTGAAGCCTTAACAAATGCATCTGGGCTCCAAGTAACCATGACGGACTACCAACCTTACGATAGTACCGAATTTCATGCTGATGCCGTCATGAAAATAAAAGTAAACAATAAGGATTACAAATACGCTGTTAAAATTAAGAATATTGACCGATTTGCGATGATCGCACAGGTCAAACATGGATTAAAAGTATTTGAGCATAAACCCCTATTAATTACACCACGACTTACCGAAGAAGCGACAGACAAATGCAAGAAATTAGAATTAAATTTCATAGACCTTGCTGGTAACGCTTATATAAATGAACCTGACCTATTCTTATTCATAAAGGGTCAAAAGTTTAAAGGGAATCAAAGCAGTCTAATCACTCCCCATAAAAACAAAGGTGCAGGAACAGCTACGAACTTACGCATGGTTTTTACATTGTTATGTAAACCCGAGATGCTAAATGCTCCTTACCGTCAAATCGAGAAGGTAGCTGGTATCGCGCTTGGAACAATTGGCTGGATATTTTATGACTTAGAAAGCAGGGGATTTACAATTGGTGGCAAGCAAAAGACTAATAGGAAATTGATTCGACCAGAAAAGCTTATCCAAGAATGGGTAACTAACTACCCTATTAAACTTCGGTCTAAATTAAATCCACAAAAGTTTAGAGCACCAGATCAGAATTGGTGGAAGAATATTGAGATTACAGACTACAAAGCACAATGGGGTGGCGAAGTTGCCGCAGATAAACTAACCAACTATTTAAAGCCTAATTTTTTTACAATATATCTACAAGGTAAAGATACTAAAAAGAATATGGCTAGATTGGTAATTGACAATCGACTGATACCAGACCCCCAAGGGAATATTGAAATACTTGAAGAATTCTGGCATTTTGATGATAAAATAACCCTACCAGACCAAATGCAACAAGAAACAGTACCCCCATTACTAATATACGCAGACCTTGTGGCAACAAATGATCCTCGTAACCTAGAGACAGCAAAAATTATCTACAAAAAATATCTAGAAAATGCTTACAATCAGAGCTGACAAACCACTTGCTGGCCGTGAAGATGCTTTTAATCATGCGCAGACCTTACTCTCTAGCTTTATGCAAGGGTTAAATAAAAAAATAGTGTCTTAGAAAGCAAAAGGAAACCCACATGAAAACACCACTAATAACTTTCAATATCTCCTCTAGGCAAGAACTAGATGAAATTATTAATCAATATTCTAATGGAGGAAAAGCACTTCTTGCCATGTGGGAGTATCAACAAATTCTTAGAGATGCGAGGAAGCACGGAGAAGAAGCCTACTACGAAGCAATCAGAAAAGAACTTTCTGATGAACATAAGAATGTTGACGATGAAATTCTCAGCGAAATAGCCGCTACTTGCCAGCAGTACTTCGAATCAAAGTATTATGAAGTAAAAAGGGACAATGGGGTAACTGATGAATAGATAGAAGATTGTCTTGTGACTCCCTTTCCGCCGTCAATGTACTCGATTGCAAGGAAAGGGAGTCACAAGACAATCCACACTATCTATCAAGAAAGGCTCAGATTATGTCCTTTCAAATTAGACTTTACGGTCGTAACTTTAGCTTTTTTCTCCACCAAAACAGGCTTAGTGGATTCCACTTCAACTTGATATTCTAATTTTAGGAAAGGATGATAATCACCCTTAAGACCAAGCACTTCTGCAGTTCTAATACTATGAACAATTTCGATAGAAGGTCTAACACAGTCTATTCCGAATCCTTCACCTGCAATAATTTTTTTATAGCTATCAGTATGAAGCTCCGTGAAACCATCACTGAATTCAATTTCTTCACCTTCAATCTTAAGAGTTCTATAAGTTCTAAGTCCCTTCGAAGCGAGATTTAATGGCATATATGATGCATCAACACTTAAAAACCACCTAACCCTAGCTCTTTCAAATTCTAAATAACCAGCGCAAGTAGCTTCATTTCTAAGATGAACTAGATTAGTTTTAACATCTCCAAAGATCCAAGAAAGCATATCATAGAAGTGGACTCCTACATTAGTAGCTACGCCTCCCGACTTTGAAACATCACCTTTCCAACTAGCGTGATACCAATTTCCTCGTGAAGTTATATAAGTAAGATCAATATCAAAGATCTTATCCTTAGGAGCTTGTTCTATCTTCTCTTTTAAAGCAATAATTGAAGGATGAAGTCTAAGCTGTAAAATATTATAAATCTTGCCCTTACTTTCAGATTCCACTTCTTTAAGAGCTTCCACATTCCAAGGATTAAGGACAAGAGGCTTTTCACAGATTACATCAGCCCCCACTCTAAGTCCGAAACGAATGTGAGAATCATGAAGATAATTAGGAGAACATACTGATAAATAATCTAACTTAACACCTTCACGCCTCTTTTTATCAATATGGCGATCGAATCTTTCAAACTCTGTAAAGAAATCTGTCTTAGGAAAGTAGCTATCAAGAATACCTACAGAGTCAAACTTATCTAAACAAGCGATTAGATTATTGCCAGTATCCTTAATCGCCCTAAGATGCCTAGGGGCGATAAATCCTGCGATTCCTATTAAGGCAAAGTTTTTCATTATTTTACTACCTTACTAACTTGATTATTCTCTAGCTTATACCGCTCACCCGACTCAGGACATTCTGCCAAGTTTTCCTTAAAAATCAACTTATGCCCATATTCACTCATCCAACCTACATGCCTTCCTGGATTTCCCACTACTAAAGCATAAGGGGGAACATATTTTGTGACTACCGTTCCAGCTCCAATAAATGCATACTCTCCAATATCATTTCCGCATACGATAGTAGCATTAGCACCAATTGTAGCACCTTTCTTAACGGTTGTTTTTAAATACTGATCTCTTCTAGGAATAGCACTTCTTGGATTTAGAATATTAGTAAAGACCATGCTAGGCCCTAAGAATACATCATCTTCGCAAATAACTCCCGTGTAAATTGATACGTTATTCTGAACTTTAACATTTCTGCCTAGAATAACATCCGGTGAAATCACTACATTCTGACCGATATTGCAGTTCTCTCCTATAGTGGAAGGGCCCATAATATGGGAAAAATGCCAGACTTTTGTACCGGAACCTATAATCGCCCCCTCATCTACTATTGCACTAGGATGGGTGTATATTTTAGATTTTTCTTCCAATGGAACTTTTACAAAAAATGCTTGGTTTGAACTTATAATTTAAACAAACTACCCCATGTAATCTACGAAGTAAATTAGTGGTTCAATATCAGACATTATACTTGAAAGATTTATTCGCCTATTCTTGCATATCTTACCATTTATGGCATAAACGCTCGATTACACTTATCAAATTACTTATAGTCATAAAAACACAGGTAGTTGCTTGAGCAAACATAAAAACAGAAGAATTATTAATGTCGTATTAAGAATGGTCTTTGATGCCATCTTCTTAAATCTATCGATGGTTGCCGCAATTTACATTCATTATTTAAGATTTCTATTTGTAGAGAACGAAGGATTTCAGTTCACTTTTGATTCCTACTTTGATCATACCAGTAGAGAATACTCTCTGTGGTCCTCATACGCATTACCTTATACGATACTTACTCTAGGCGTATTTATAATTTTTGGTTTCTATAACACTGCTCGCTTTAAAAGACTAAGAGAAAGAGCTGCTTTTATTTTTATAGGGACCCTCTTTGCAAATACTCTCCTAATATTGATGATGTATTTCAACATAGAATCTCGCAACATGCCAAGAGGCGTTACCTTACTTTTTCTAACCTTCACCCTATTTTTTAACGCTCTTCCAAGAGTAGTAAAGCCTCTAATGATTTGGATAGGAGCGCAACTTTCCGTACCCCCCGCGGCTGACAATAGGATATCAAGAGTATTAGTTATTGGAGGCGCGGGCTACATTGGAAGTGTGCTCTCTAGACATTTACTTGAAAGTGGGTACAGAGTAACCGCACTTGATCAGACTCTATTTGGAGAAGAACCAATAAATGACCTACGTACAAATAAAAATTTCACCTTTGTAAAAGGTGATTGTAGAAACTTGACTGAAATCCTTCCGGCTCTTGAAGGAGTTGACGCAGTGGTGCACCTAGCTGGTCTGGTAGGTGATCCAGCGTGTGCCGTTAGTGAGGATCTAACAATAGATATAAATTTGGCATCCACTCAAATGCTGAAAGATTTATGTAGAATTCGTGGAATTAAAAAGTTCATTTTCGCTTCTACTTGTAGCGTCTACGGAGTAAGCTCTGAAATACTAGATGAAGAATCAAACTTAAATCCAGTTTCCCTTTATGCCCGAACTAAAATTGACTCTGAAAACGTACTTCTTAAAGAAAAGATCTCAGGCTTCCATCCTACGGTTTTAAGATTCGCTACCGTCTTTGGTCTATCAAGCAGACCTAGATTCGATCTAGTTGTAAATACTTTCGTAGGTCATGCTCTTACAAAAAAGAAAATAGATGTCCACGGCGGAAATCAGTGGCGACCATTCGTTCATACTAGAGATATTGCTCGAGCTATTGAATTAGTTCTTAAAGCTAGCAATGATAAAGTCTCAGGACAAATTTTCAACGTAGGTGATAATAAACTTAACTATACTATTTCAGATTTAGCAGAAAAAGTTAAATCAGCACTTCCTTCAACCGAAGTAGTTAACCATGGTGACTCCGCTGACCCAAGAAATTATAGAGTTAAGTTTGATAAGATTAAGCAAGTTCTTAACTTTGAATGTTTGCATGATATCGATATGGGCATAAAGGAGCTAATAGAAGAATTTAAAGATGTTAAAAACTTAAATTTACTTGACCCTTTTTATAACAATCTCCATCAAGCGATGTATATGATAGATTCAAATAGCTCTGTAGCGATAAACAGACTATATAAAGCAGAGTTATTAGAAGATGGATGGGTTAAATCAGATACTCCTGAGCTTGAAAAACAAAAAAAAGTTGCCTAACTAGAAATTGAATTCCATTAAGGAATTTGTCATTATGTTACTATATCTCAGTCTTAAGAGGTTAATCTCAATGAGCACTCCGGTTATGCAGCTAACAACTGACATTAAAGAAATAGCTCTCGAAATGGAGCAATCCTACACACACAAGATTACTGAAAGTGATGTGCTTAATTTTGCATCAATCTCAGGTGACCACAATCCAGTCCACATAGATGAAGAATATGCTAAGAATTCAAGATTCAAGAGAAGAATTGCCCATGGCATGATGTCTGCCTCTTTTTTTTCTGGCATCTTTGGCACCAAGTTACCAGGCATTGGATGTGTTTATTTATCCCAGAGCTTAAACTTTAAAAGGCCCGTATATATAGGCGATGAAGTAACAGCCATTGTAAAAGTCGTTAACGTAGATTTAAAGCACCGACATGTATTTTTCTCCACCACATGTAAGGTGAAAAATAAAATAGTTATTTCTGGGGAAGCAACTATTTTTATTCCTTAAAATAAATCGAGCGAACACTACCGAATCTTTCGACTCGGGTTTCCTACCCAAACCTCACCATCCGGAATATCATTTAATACAACAGCTCCCGCACCTACAGTTACTCTACTACCTATGTTTACTCCCTGCTTTACACTAGCATTGGCGCCTATAAATGAGCGTTCGCCAACCTGAACATTTCCTGCTAGCACCGCACCTGGTGCAACGTGAGTATAATCACCTATGATACATTCATGCTCTATGATTGCGCCGGTATTAATTATGCAACCCTTACCTATATTAGCGCAAGGATTAATGATAGCACCAGCTCCTACAAAAGATAAATTTCCTACTTTTGCTAAGCGTGAAAGTACCGCCGTGGGATCAATAATCGAATCTTGTCTTAGTCCCAATTTTTCAATTGACGCGACCATCTCTGCTCTAATTTCCGTATCACCTACGCAAGGAAATACAATTGGATCTAAAGTTAGATCAATTTGATTTACCTCTAAACTTAGCCCAAGATATTTCAGTTCATAAGGATCTTTCAGTGACTCTTTAAGATCAAAATAACCACAGATCTCGTCACCTCCTCGAAGTATAGACTCCGCAATCACAAAGGCGTGCCCTGAATAACCCCACAAACAAAATATTCTCTTAGACTCTTTCATAATAAATACGCTCTCTCTAAATGATCAACAAATGCACTAGACAACTTCTTTCTATCAAAACTTTTTTTAGCTAGTTCTTTAGCATTATTTGCCATCTGCTCTAAGACATCCTGATTACCTGATAATTTTATCAATGCTTCAGCAAATTCAACAGGAGATTCCGGAGCTAGGGCGACCCCACAATTATTTTCTTCAATTAAACTAGCTAACCAGCCCAAATAATTATTTAAAACAGGTAGTCCCGCTGATAAATAATCAAAAAACTTATTAGGAGAAGTACCATAATAAAAAGCTGGCACATTAGCTAGAATCTGCATACCTATATCTACAGAATTCATCAAAGCACTTAACTTAACTTTTCCAACTGGATCATGGAATATGACATTCGTAAGACCTTCATCCTTAGCTCGCTTTATTAAGTGAGGCTTAAGTTTTCCATTCCCTATTAATAGAAATTTAATCTTATCCTGCCCCTTCTCCTTAAGCACTTTTGCAGCATCAAGAACTGCATCAAGCCCATTTGCTATTCCATGTGTACCACTAAAAAGCGCAATAAAATCATCAGAACTAAGCCCTTCAGGTAGCCACTGCTCACTACTATTATCAAACAATTCCAAATCACATCCATTAGGTATCAATGAGATTTTAGATTTATCAATCCCTCTGTTCGCAATGCCTTCTACAATGCCAGGCGAAAGTCCGATTAAAGAATGGGCCGAATGATAAGACACCCACTCCAAAATAGACATTAAAAAAAGCACTAAGGGATTCGTAATTACACCCATTGCCTTTGGTAGCTCAGGCCACAAGTCCCTTACCTCAAATACAAACTTTTTCCCTCTAAACCATCTAGCGAAAATCCCCGGAATACCTGCCGTTAAAGGAGTAGTAGTAGCAAATACTAAATCATAAGATTCACCCAGAGCAACTTTAATGCTTTTAACTGCAAAAAGTAAAAAGACCAATGTTCGCTTTAGAAATCCCATTGAATTTGAATAATCTAACTCAAATTCTATTATATCTATCCCTTCAACAAGACCCCTTCTCTTTCCTTTTACAAAAGAATCCCTTACCCCCGTTACACTTCCCTTATAACTCCCACAAACCATAGTAACTTGATGACCACGATCAATTAATCTCTTCGCCATCTCATAAGAACGAGTACCCGTAGATCCTTCAGGAGTAGAAAAGTGCTGGTGGAAGTAAAGTACCTTCATTCTTACTTAGAACTCGCAAGCTCTCCGACTTCTCGAATCGCATTACAAGTTAAATCAATTTCACTGCTAGTTAAAGTTGGATGAACTAAAAACATCACTGAAGTCTCACCAAGTTCTTTAGCATTTTTAAGACGTTCCTTAGGACGTAAAGACTCCCCAAAAGCCCTCTCTAAATAAATCTCAGAACAAGAGCCCTGAAAACATGGCACGCCTCTAGAATTAATTTCAGATACCACCCTATCCCTATCCCAGCCTTCATTTAAACATTCAGGTCTAATAAAAGCATAACACTTATACCATGCATGCTGATAGTCAGATGAAATATTAGGTATTCTAAAAATTGGATACTCTCCTGCAACGCCTAGTATTTGTTCTGCATTACTACATCTTTTAGCTGTCCACTCCGGCATTCTCTTAAGTTGAATTCTTCCAACAACACCTTGAATTTCAGTCATTCTCCAGTTTGTCCCTGCCGACTCATGAAGCCATCTAAATCCAGGAGGATGCTCTCTATTATACACAGCATCCCATGACTTTCCATGGTCCTTATATTCCCACATTCTCTGCCATAAATCTTTATCATTAGTGGTAACCATGCCACCTTCACCTGCCGTAGTAATGATCTTATCCTGACAAAAAGACCAAGCTCCGATATGACCAATACTCCCAACAGAACGGCCTTTATACTTAGCACCATGAGCCTGAGCACAGTCCTCTATAACAAACAGATTCTTCTCTTTAGCAAGCTCCATAATTGGATCCATGTCCGCAGGACAACCTGCTAAGTGAACAACTATTACTGCTTTTGTCTTAGGGGTAAGAACTGCTCTAATTGAATCAGCGGTAATATTTTGCAATTCAAGATCAACATCAGCAAATATAGGCCTTGCTCCAGCCGTAATCACAGTTGATGCAGAAGCAATAAAAGTTCTAGGAGTAACAATAATATCATCCCCCTTTCCTATACCTAAAGCTACAAGAGCCACATCAAGAGCTAAGGTTCCATTTGCTAAACTAACAGCATACTTTGTACCTGCAAATTCAGCAAATTCCTTTTCAAATTCCCGACATTCAGTCCCTGTCCAATAGTTTACCTTATTAGACAACAGTACATTACTTACGGCATCTGCTTCTTCTTTCGTAAACGACGGCCATGGTGAAAATTTAGTATTTAACACTGCTTTAAATTCCTATTAATTTTAAACTTCCTTACTACCTGTGAACTTAGGATAGGTTACTTCTCCTTGCCCAGATATTTCACTTCGAAGGATAACCTTATATATTGTTTTTAAAATAATTATTAAATCCATCTTTAATGAGTGGTTTTTAACATAGCTTAAATCTAGCGCAAATTTCTCATCCCAACTTATAGCATTTCTACCGCTTACCTGAGCCAGCCCTGTAATGCCAGGCCTAACAAGATGTCTTTTCTTCTGTTCTTCCGAGTATAATTCTAAATACTCTACAAGCAATGGTCTAGGACCTACAATACTCATCTCTCCTTTTAAAACATTCCATAACTCTGGAAGTTCATCCAAACTAGTTGATCTAAGAAACTTACCAAACTTTGTTAATCGTTCAGAATCAGGAAGGGGATCACCTTTAGAATCAAATGCGTCTTTCATAGTTCTAAATTTGACTATTTCAAAGATCTTACCATTTAGGCCGGGCCTCTCCTGCCTAAATAACACAGGAGAGCCCATGTTAAATTTAACAATGACTATCAAAATTATTAATACAGGCATGAAAAAGGCCAATAAAATAATAGAAACAATAATATCAAATAAACGCTTCATTTAATTCCTAAAGTAAAATTTCGGTAACAACTATTCCTGCCCCTAAATCAACCTCCATAGCCTCGCACTTTTCTGATTGGTTATAATATAAAGATCGCTCACAAGATATCATAGAAATAGACTTAACAGCATCACCGCTTACTTTAATATTATCTTGAAACTTGCTAAGCCCTAAATGCCAATACATCTTAGCAGAAGTAAAGGACCCTCGAATTTGATCTGCTACAATTATGCGATCCTCTTCAAGCCTAATTTCTCTTCGATGAAAATTACCCCGATAATCTGAATATTGAGCTAAGACACTTTTATCCTCTACCTTACTAACTCCCTTTAACCATAGTCCATAAAGAAACCTGCTAATCTTAGGCATAGGATCTGCATTATCAAATACAATTACATTATGACCCTTAACGGACTTTAATAAATCTGCAATTCCGGACTGATCATTATAACTATATGATCCACCGTCAGTTAATACATTTTCACCCTTAACCCAAAGGTCTAAATGCATTGCATCTGCTTGAGAAGGTCTAAACTTATATACTGGCAATCTAAAAAGAAAACTCACATCCCCTACATGCCGAACTAAGTACCCTCCTTCTATAAAGTTAGAATCAACCTTCTTAACTTCTTTAAAATTAGATTTTAAATTTAGCCAAAATAAAATCTCATCATGCTCACCTTCATCAAAAGGCACATATTCTTTAAATAAAGCCGATGCTAACTGAATACTAGGTCTAAAATCTCTATAATCACATCCATGAAGAAAATTAATCATCGCGCCATCATTGGCTCCCAAATTAGGCACCCTCCCATCATCACTAAGTACCAATTGATTCAACCAATTAATTGCTAATCGAATTTTTCCTAAAGTTAATTCAGAAAATTCTGGCTCATTAAATTCCCTTTGAAAGGTCTCAGCTATGCTGAACGTATCAAGCATGACCCTATGATAATTCACTGAATGCTGAGAGAAACTGCCATCTCTCATTATTAGCCTAGAAGCAAGCTTCTCTATGTAGCATTCTCCCTTCTTCTTTAATTCCCCTGCTCTAAGCTTAATTTCTGCATCTTTTGAGTAATGCTCTAAAAACATCCCAATCACGTAAAGCCCCACTGCCTCACTGGTCCCGTGATTATTATCCTGAATTAAAGCATACCTAAAGTTAGAATTAATTCTTTCAAGATGAGCATAAAGAAAAGATTCTAGAGAACTACTCAAACCTTCGTCTAAAATTAAATGAGCGAGGAGTAAATTAAAACATCTTAAAGAAGCTTCCTGACCACATCTCCAGTTAGGGCCCATGTTAGCTGGATTTGACTTAACCCAACTCTTTAAGAGAGCATTTAGCTTATCTAAATATTTTCTATCCTTAGTAACCGCATAGGCTCTTGCTAGAGTTAGCACCCATTCGAATCTAGAAACTTCCCACACACACTTAATATCACCAACTTCAGCATCAAACTCACTCACTCTTGTCCAATGCTTAAAATCAGAAGAACATGATTTCCCAGCATACGGATTTAATAACCAATTAGGCTCATTGCCGAGTTCCTTCCAATCCCATGCAAAATAACGAAAATAGCCAGCTAATATTTTATCAGCGTCACTTACTAACCTCTCCTTCCAAGAAGATTTATATGATTTACAGTCTTGTTCTCTATCGCCTGAAAAGAATGGTTCTGAGGCTAGAAGGTGCACAGATCTACCAAAAGTATTTAGTAGCCAAAATCTAACGCCTGTTTTTAAACTTAGCTTATACCATAGGCCATATAAAGAATGTCCTATGCCGAGCCTTGAACTTACTTCAAGGTATAAGTATAGTTTTTTTAGACTGAAATCCAAGACTTTTGCTTAAGACTCTCAAGACACATTAAAGTAGCTCTAGTTACATTCTCTAACTGAGAGAAAGGAATCAGTGGAGATCCACCCTCGATTATAAATTTATTAAATAAGGCAAACTGCTTCTCGTGGCCTTTATCTTGTGACGTCTTTAAGGCTACAGAGCCTCTTAAGGAAGTTTTAAGACGACTAAATCCGTAAGCCGACAACGTCCTAAAATTATCAATAACCAAGTTTCTTCCTTCTGAATATACCTCTATTCTTTCTTTGGAATAACTTGCACTTCCATTAGAAAAATAATTTACTACTGCTTGTGATCCATTCTTAAATTTAATTAATATTGAGGCATTATCAGTACCCAAATCTGGACTTTCACCAAGAGCTTGCATACATACTTCAATAATCGGAGAATTAGCAATAAACGAAGCAAGATCTATATGATGACAGGCCTCACCTAAAATTCTCCCCCCTCCCACTTTTAAATCATGTACCCAATGACTTCTAGGGATAGCTCCCGCATTCATATTACAGACTATACTAACTGGCCCTGGAGTATCACCAATTAAAGATTTCAATTTAGAGACATGAGGAGAGAATCTTCTATTAAACCCTACAGTAACAGAGCCCTTACTATTAGATAGAGCTGTATTAATATCTTCTAATTCGATAAGCGATAACGCTAATGGTTTCTCTACAAATACATGCTTATCAGCCAATAGTGCCTTTATCGCTAATTCAGAATGTAAATCATGCCTAGTAGAAACTATGATTCCAGATAAAGCTGAATCAGCTAGCACATCATCTACACTCGTAGAGCTATAAGGTATTTTAAACTTCTTAGCTAATAAAGTAGAAGAAAGTCCTTCAGCACTCACTAAATACTTAACATCAGCATTAACTTTTTTCAGATTCGGTAAAATTCCTGCCTGAGTAAAGTTCCCGGAACCAATAACAGCCAATGTCCCCTTGGTAGGAGAATAAGAAGGATTTAGCTGAACAGTCTTTTTTAAACGCTGCTCCTCTGAAGCTTCGTAATCTATAATAGTAGCGATTGCATTACCGCTTGAAATCTCTTGGTAACTTTTTTCACAATCTGCTAATTTAATCCTTTGACTAACAAGTGAATCTACGTTTAGCTGTCTTAAATTTAAAGCTGACAATATCGCTTCAAAATTTCTTTTCTCAGTCCAGCGCACATATCCAATAGGATAGTCCTGACCTAATTGTTCATAAGCTGAATCATATCTTCCTGGCCCATAAGAACAGGAAACCTGAAAACTAAGTTCCTTATGGTAAAAAGTAGATCTATCAATATTAAGTCCAACAGCACCAACAAGCACTATTTTCCCTCGCACACGGCTCATTTCAGCGCTTTGTCTTATAACATCATTTGACTCCGTAGAAGCAGTAATAATAACTGCATCTGCTCCAACTTCGTTTGTAAGTGACATTACGGCTTTAACTGCATCCGATGTTGATGCATTAACGGTCTTCACTCCGAAGGAATTTGCTAAACTTAATTTATCTTCTGAAAGATCTACTCCAATTACATTACAGCCACTAGCTACTAGCAACTGCGCTGAGATTAATCCAATCAAACCAAGGCCTAGAACTACTACTGTTTCACCAAACTTAGGATCAGCGAGCCTAATACCTTGCAAACCTATTGAAGATACAACAGTGAAGGAAGCCTCTTCGTAAGAAACACCATCAGGAATTTTTGCTAATAAATTTACAGGAGCTAAAACAACTTCCGCATGTGATCCATTTGTTACGACCCTATCCCCAACTTTAAATTCTTCCACATCCTCGGCTACTGCTATCACCTCTCCAGCACAACTATATCCAAGAGGAATAGGAGTATCTAACTTCCTCATTACCGCGCCCATTGTAGGAGCAAGTCCATCGGTTTTAATCTTTGATAAAACTTGTCTTACCTTATCAGGTTGCTTCCTCGCTTTTTGAACTAGGTTAGCTTTACCAAACTCAACTAACATTCTCTCCGTTCCAATCGAGACGAGAGATTTATGATTTTTCACTAACACATGACCAAGCCTTAATGCAGGCACAGGTACGGTCTCTAAGGAGGTCTCTCCTGATTTTAAACTTTGAACTACTTGTAACACTAATTTACTTGAGAATTGTGAATATTTAG
>JBILFC010000263.1:0-4308 GCA_044351785.1 Bdellovibrionota bacterium | reverse complement strand
CTCTGTGGCTTTTGAATCTCAAGACAGACTAAATTCATCAATACACATGCAATGAATAAAGCTAAAGCGCCTCATGAACCCAAGTGAAAAGGAAAGTATACTAGAGGATGTTCTCAAACGAACAAATACCTCCACCTCTGATCTACCCAATTTAGATGAGACGGAAAACATGCTTACAAAGCTGCTCGGAGAAATATGGCAATCAATTAAAGATTGGTTTAAATCGATGTTCTCAAGTCAGTCGAATAAACTAACGCAATCAAATTTAGAGCTTTTTAAATCCACTCTTTTAGCTCTAGTATACTTAGCAATCGCTTTCCTAATAATCTACTTAATATACCAACTATACAAGCTTCTTATTACAAAAAATCATAAAGAGTACGCATCAAGAAACTCCATAGGCGGATTAGACAACGATATCGCATCACAACAAGATCCTAACCAATTACTAGTCTTACTCCTAGAATCAAAACGCTATAAAGAAGCGCTAAGGTTAAGATGGCTAATATTCCTAACAAACATGAACTGGAATACCTCACTAACGCCATCCCATATTAAAAGATCTTACGGACAGAATCTTGAGTACCTAAACAAGCCAATGTTTAGTTTACATAATCCCAATCATGCCGAGATAGATCAATACTTTTCTGCACTTCAAGATATTGAAAATCTAGAAAGGCAGCGATGAAAAGCATACTATCTAATCGCACAAACTTGGCTATCATTCTAGTGCTCGCTACCATACTTTATACTTTCTTAGCCTCTTATCAAAAAACAAGCAAAAAATATGACACGGTTAGCGCACTTTCAAAAGCGGCGATAGGAATTAGCTCGTTTCATGAAATAGCAAAAAGATACTCACCAGACAAAATACATCTTTCCAAAGAAGCATTCTTAGAGAAAATCTCCCCATCAGAATACTCATTCATCCTAATACTTTCCCCCAAAGACGACATCACCTTAAGAGAAACTGGGATATTAAAAGACTATGTCAATGACGGCGGAAAGTTAATAATTTCTCTGGTTAATAAGGACGAACTTAAATCAGTTAAATTTCTTTTAAATGAACTAAAATTACCGCTCACTACTTTTGCTAATAGTAAATTCAAAGACAAAACCGCAGAAGTAGTAAGCGGAACATCGAGAGAAGGCCTACTGAGAAGCAATGAAAATTATGCATTCTACTCGGGCAATAAATTAGAAGAAAATCAATCCGGGATAGAAAGTTTCTATAAGGCGATATCAATTGGAAAAGGACACGCTTACCTAATTCTAGGCATACCCCCAATTGCTAACGCCTTACTGGCCTTAAACAATAATCGCGATATTGCATTTAGGATACTTGATTCTCCAGGGAAAATACTAATTGATGAATATCGTCACTTCTTCACCACAAAAACATTAACGGATCTATTCCTTGACCCCTCATTCTCAGTGCCACTACTAGGCATGGGTATGCTCGTTTTTATATATTTATTTTTCTCCGACCCACATGACATAGATAATCGAAATACTATCTCAGCAAAAAAGGATGTCGAATATCATAAACTCAACACTAATTTAGTCCTAGGTCTCTGGAAAGCTAAAGGTCTATTAAAAGACGCTTTATCACAACAAGGTCAAAAACTAATCCATAAATTCCCTCACAGGGAGACAAACCTTGTCAATGCTATAAAATTAGTAGACTCACCAAAATATACTGAGGAAGATATTCTTGCATGTTCAAAAGAACTTTTCATGATTCACAAACAAATATTAGAAGAAAAAGGAATTAAAGGATAACTACAAATGCCAACAACATTAAAAAACACCATCTCGGAAATTAAATCCCAATTACTTGATAAATACCTCTTCGGCTCGGAGAATCTGCTAGATCTACTAATGATAGCATTCTTTGCCAAGGGTCATGTTTTAATAGAAGGCCCCCCCGGAACTGCAAAAACACTATGCGCTAAATTAATGGCCCATGTAATATCAAAATCATTTAAAAGAATTCAGTTCACTAGTGACATGTTACCAGGGGACATACTAGGTGCTCATATCTACTCACCTAATACAAATTCATTTGACTTCATCAAAGGACCAATTTTCGCAGACTTTATTCTGGCTGATGAAATTAATCGTACACCTCCAAGGACTCAGTCGGCCTTATTAGAAGCGATGGAAGAAAAGCAAATTTCTTCAGAAGGGAAACAATTTAAATTATCACATGACTTTTTTGTATTAGCTACTCAAAATCCGCATGACTTTGACGGCACTTTTCCTTTACCAGAAGCTCAATTAGATCGTTTTCTTTTCAAGCTGAAAACAAACCATGCACCTCGCGAGGTAGAACTTGAAGTATTAGATAAAATAACCAAAGGTACCCTTCCTCCCAACTTAAGCGAACTTGAAACTGTCAAGCTAGATTGGGATTCGATCGATAGGGAAATTAGCTCAGTAACCATTGATAAAAGCATCTTATCCTATATTTCTGAAATTCTTGCTGCGACTAGAAGTAGTGATCTACTTTCAGATGGTAGCAGTGTGCGTGGTGGAATTGCTTTAATAAAATGTGCACGGATCATGGCGCTACTTAAAGACAGAGACTATGTTATCCCTGATGACATTAAGGAACTGGCCATACCCACATTGCAGCACAGAATACGTTTATCTTCAGATTCTGTTATTGCAGATATAACAGAAGAACAAGTTATCAATACTATTCTAGATAAAGTTCCGTTTCCTAAATAAGGTGTTAATCTGAAAACTTTCCTTCAAAAACGCACATTAACTCTAGCTTGCTTAGTGCAATTTATTGGAGCTTTGAGCATTTTCTGGCCTCTACTATTAGGGATCTATATAGTTGTTTTATCTCTCTTACTATTATTTATATTGAAAGATAGAGGCACCCTACTTACCGCAGACAGGATCTCAATTAATCTTAATTATCCAAAGCAAATAGCTCTTAATGACCAAATTAGCCTTACTCTAGAGGCACATATTAAGTGTAAAGACCCCAAGAAATTAGTCGGCATAAGCATTAAATCTGTATCTCACAATAACCTTGATGTATTCTTAACTCAACTAACAAGGATTCAAGAACTAAATAATAGTAGCACATTCCATTTCACACTTAACTCAAAAGCTTCAAGAGTCGGTGAAATTGAAATATCAAAAGTCATGCTTGAAGTACAATCTGAGAACAGACTACTCAGTAGGACAATAGAATTTAACCTTCAAAACATTAAAATAGTAGTAAGTCCACCCATTGAAGTCATACCCGAAGCACTATTTCAAACCTTAACAAAGAATCAGAAGATATTAAAACAAGGAATTACTTTAATAAAGAAATCTAGAGCTGCTGAACGATTTCACTCACTAAGAGATTATAGGTACCCCGATCCAATTAAACATATCGATCATAAAAAAAGTGCTAAGTTTGGATCTCTAAAGACAAGAACCTTCGAGAGCCTACACGCACACCATCTTATACTCTGCCTAGACGTTGGAAGAGCCATGTTTGGAATGGTTGGTGAATCAAGAAAGATTGATTATTACCTATCTGCATGCATGCAACTTTCTAAATTCGCTATTGATCAAGGTGACTATGTTAGCTTCCTGGCCTTTTCCCAGAAGCCTCATAGCGTCGTATCACGTGCTAAAAGATTTGAACCAATCTGGGAAACACTTAAAGAACCGAAGATCCTTAATCCACATGAGGAAGCGAGTGATTATAGTCTAATTCAAAAAACTATGAAATTAAACTCCACTAGCAGGAGTATTGTGATCCTTCTATCGGACACATCCCATCCTTATGTACAAGATTCATTGTATTCTGTCATAAAAAATATTTCAAGAAAACATTTGGTAGCTAGCTTAAGCTTACTAGAAAGGAAATATGAGATTAACTCTAAGATCGCAAATTTTAACGAGAATGAACACTCAGTTAATACGGTCGCTGAATTTTTATATACCTACTGGCTTAACGACCTGATAAATAGCTACTCACAGAAAATAGATCACGTCGGCGCAGGGGCTATAATTGTTCCTGATCAGTACTGGATGTCTTCAACTACAAAAGTCTATTCAAGACTAAGAGAATCTAGCTTTGCTTAACACTTTCCTTTCTTAGGGGCATAAATGTCCAGAGTATAAAAGCTAGGCACAACAACATACCCACTAACATTTTTAATTCCATAGATAAATAATGAAAAGGAGATACAAACCCTTCAAAAACTGCCGCCAGTGCTAACCATGGGATTATACCTAACGCTAGAATCCCTGCTTCCCTAGCTGCAAATCTAAATCTCTCTGCAAACTTACTAT
>JBILFC010000074.1:0-11124 GCA_044351785.1 Bdellovibrionota bacterium | reverse complement strand
TACCAGCCCTGAAAAAACCGAGGCTATTATAATGGTTAACTCTAGAAAGCCATGACTTAACACAAAATCTAATAACTCTCGGTGGAATCCCCTATACATACAATAACCAAATACTACTCCAAAATGGATTCCATTAAAACACAATAACACCAGCCCACCAACTCCAAGTAACGCACCTAAAATAAAAGCCTTAATTGAAACGTTTATGTTATTAAATGCAATTTCTAGCCCTCCACTTAAAGGATTATCCTGCAATCTGGCAAACCAACTGTCGTGATCAATGATCATCTCCATAAATTCTTGTTCAATAATCAAAGGTACATAGAATGGCTGACTTACACCTATTAACCAACCCACTAAACATGAAACGACAAATAACAAAAGACAAAATAGGAACAATTCAATATGACGCCGCCAGATGGAGCGATACTCCTTAATCCAATCAGCATAACCAGTGAATTCATTTAGTCTAGGCGAATAACTCAATAATTCATGACTCACTGAGACTATTACTTCATGATAGCGCTGGAAGCTAGCCGACTTAACACCCTTTGCTTTGAATCCATAATATACACCCACAGCTTTGTCGTAGTCTAATATTAGATCAAAAGCATCATTCGCTGTGGGCTTTTGCCTTGCCTCATCCTTATTAAAACTCTTTAAGCGCTTTTCTAAGGTTACTTCAATACTATGGGTATCTGACATGCTATTTACTCAACCTTAACCTTTCTTAGCACCTGAGACTTACTCATAATATCATGTAATGCCCTTTTATCTCTTCTGAAAATCACCATTAAATATCCAGAGAAAAGAAGCAACACGCTTAGGAACTTACCGATAGTTTCCCTATATAATGCCTTACCCGGAGATAACATAAGTCCATTATCCACATTTACTATTTTTAAGCCCAACATTAACTTCCCAGGCAATCCACCCTTCTTGCTGATGAACCAAATAGTTAAAAAGAAATACGCAAACCACTTTAAGCTCGTAAGAATAACTAGTCCTACCCCACTACTCCCTAAGCCAGGAATTACACTTAAGAAATCCAGTGGGAAAGTCATAACTCCTATTATTGCTCCATCTAAAAATGAAGCACCTGACCTTACTAAAAAGCCTGCAGGTTCATATACATATTCCTTATTTCTTCTAAGGCTTATTATCTCTGAGTCCTTATTCGAACTCTCTGGTTCAAAGTGTTGCTGCATCTCCATTTTTTTCTCCTTTCAATTCCATACTATTTAAATTTCCCACAGTTTCCGAGTGTTTCATTTCAAATTTTGTTTGATGACAAAGCTCAGCAAAATATAATAATGCTGTTTCTCTATCTATCTTAGTTCCGAGCTCTGTTTTGAAATATGTTCTAACGGTTTCAATCCATTTTCCTGCTTCCACTTTATTTTCAACACCTTTAATGAAATGTGGAAATGCAAAACGAAGAAAATTATTTATCATTTCAAGGTCTGGCTTTTTAGGCTCTAATTTTTCCGTAAGTAAATGATATTCTTGCTGCTTAATATAAAAGTACTGGCTTTCTTTCGCATCTTTCTCTAAATAAATAACCATAGTACCTGTAGCTAAATCACCAAGTCTTCGATTCTGTTTATTTAGAAGTATTGAAAGCAATCCTGGAACAATTAATGTGGCATCAACCAACCTTAACAAGTCGCGATACAAACATTGTTTAAAAGTTAACTTTGCCCCGTCTAAGGAAACAACTCTTAAGCCTACAAGTTTCTTACCTGGAGTCGCCCCGTTCTTTAACTCATGTGTAATAAAATAATGACTTGAAATTGAAAGGACAGCTAAAACGCATGCAACCAACCCAACCACTCCTAAAATCTTTAATATCAAGGCAGGTGGATTAAGAACGGCTAGAACAGCAACAAACAGGGCATAGATTATGAGTGCTACCAGAAGGCCTGCATACAATCGCAACATTATCATTCCCAGATCAACGGTATATGCGAAAACCCTAAGATGTATTGGGCACTTTGGTTGCTCTAGGTTAAAACCACTATAAATTGAGCTAGATATCCCCTCTTCCCTCATATATCTCCTGTACTACTCCGAGACCTGCATTAACACTAAGAATAAGTAGTCGGTGAGGGGAGATAATTTCTTAAGATAAATTTTATGCGAAAAAGAACAAAAAAAGGCGACCCCTGAGGATCGCCTTAATCTTAACTAGGATAACTACCTAGCTTTTCAAATAGATCAAATAGTGTCACAAGCCTTCTTTTTCCTTAATGCACCACCTAGTGCACCAAATCCAAGAAGCAATAATGTAGCAGGCTCTGGAACTTCACTAGATCTAAGCACTACAGCCATGTCATTGTAATCAAAATCACCAAAGAAAAGTACTGACTGATTACCTGATAGTCTCATGTCTTCCATAAAGAGGACGATATCACCTACTTGTAAATTAAAAGAAAGTGGTCCGCCCCCAAATAGTGTTGATTCACCAATGTTAACTGTACCAGCTGTAGTAACTCTAAGACCTAAGATATTTGCAGATCCACCATTAGGGTTTAAAGAATCCTTACTATAAAATAAACCTTCGGGACTTTTCAAAGCAAAATTAAATTCTTGTCCAGCAGTTTGAATATAAGATGACGTTGTTATAGGATTTCTATTGTCGGAATCAATTAATGATGTATACGAACCATTAACATTTTTATATCCAAATTTATTCGAGTTTACTCCTTGATAATCAGGATGATCACCACTGAAATAACTCAACTCAGATACTAAAGTCGCAGAATATCTAATATCAACACTCTGCGATGCTATCGTACCTAGCTGATAGAATTGGCCATCGGAAAATGGTTTAAATAAGGAAACAGTATCTCTACCAGACCCGTCATAACTACTAGATGTATTATATGTAAAGCCAGGTCTCAAAATTAATGAATCCGTTAAAGGTGAGGCACTAACTTGACCAACGCTTAAAAGAGCACCAAATGCGAATGTTGTTTTTAAGAAACTTTTTAATTGAAACATATTAAAACTACTTATTAGAAGAACCGTTAAAAAAATCAGAACTTTATTTAAGCTAAAATATAGTCCTGTTACCATTATCATATCGGAGTTATGATAAAATTGCTTCAGTGTGTGATGTATAATAATTTATTTTTTAATATCGGATACTTAACAAGCGGATATTAGCTTTTAGGCAACTTAAACTTTCTCTTGGCTGGATCTTTCTTAGGCTTATATAAAATAATCATATTTCCAAGAACGGAAACTAATTCACTCTCAGATGATTTAGACAAAGTACTAGCTATCTGATCTCTTTCCTCTTTATCCTGCATCACTTTCACTTTAATAAGTTCGTGTGCAGCTAAAGAAGAAATTGTTTCCTTAATTAAAGAATCAGAAAGTCCAGCTTTTCCAAGCTGGACTACAGGGGAAAGGGTATGGGCCTCACCTTTTAAATATTTCTTTTGAGCGGGAGTTAACAAACCTTCCTTCTTCTCATTACTCCACCGAACATACCCAAACCAAGTAAGGCCATAGTTGCAGGCTCTGGGATCTCGTTAATCACAGCACCAGCTCTAAGCACAACTACCATATCATTATAATCAAAATCTCCGGTTAAAGGAATTAGTTGATTTCCAGCAGCTCTCATATCCTCGATAAATAGAATTATATCTCCTACTTCTAAATTAAATGATAATGGCCCGCCACCAAATAAAGTAGTTTCTCCTAGGTTTACAGTCCCTGCTGTAGTAACCTTTAAACCGATCATATGAGCGGCACCGCCGTCAGAATTTAAAGAGTCCTTAGAATAAAACAATCCTTCTGGGCTTTTTAAAGAAAAATCAAATGCCTTACCTGCTTCTTGAGTAAAGCTAGCTTGAGTAAGAGGATTATTGTTATCGGTGTCTACGACTGTAGTAAAATCACCACCAACGTCTTGGAAACCGAATTTATTAGTATTTGCTCCTTGGTAATTCGGATCATCTCCACTGAAACAACCAAGCTCGGAAATCAATGAAGCAGTATAAGTTACCTCACCTGTTTGAGCACCGATTGTACCTAACTGATAAAAATTCCCATCTGTAAACGAAGAAAAGAATGAAAGGGTATTCCTTCCAGCACCATCATAACTACCATTTGGATTATAACTAAATCCAGGTCTTGCAACTAATGCATCTGATATAGGGGAAGCGCTTACCTGACCAATAGCAAAAAGTGTTACTAACGCTATGCCTGATTTGAAAACATTCTGAAACTTAAACATATACAACAACTGCTTAACGACTTTATTAAATTAAAGGAACCAGAATTACTAATAACTCCAACTCCTACATACTACATGTCATCATTATGACAATAGTTCACCAAAAAGATACTTAAAATGTCCCAATAAATTACCGCCGCATTTAATATCGACCTCTTTTTAATCATAATTAACATAAAAAGTCGAGCGAGCGTTCTAATTATTTTTTAGGAGCATCGTCAAAAAGATCCTAACATAATAATTTCAATTACTTAGACTACTCTTCCTCATTATCATAAGCAGCTCTAACAGTGGTCGTAATACCACCTCTAACCAAGAATTCACCCTCAATTAGCATAAATCTTGGCTTAGTGACCTTCACTAAATCATCCAAAATCCTATTGATGACCGCCTCATGAAAACATCCTTCATCTCTAAAAGACCATAGATATAACTTTAAGGACTTTAATTCTACGCACAGCTGATCTGGTGTGTACGTTATATTAATAGTCGCAAAGTCTGGCTGACCAGTCTTAGGGCAAAGACAGGTAAACTCTGGGCATTCAAATTCTATTTCATAGTCTCTAGCTGGACTAGGGTTAGGGAATGTTTCTAATGCTTTTGATGGTTTAGTGGTCATAAGAGTCCTTGGGATTTTTATTGGGGGGAGTTTTAACAGGAAGGGTGGAAGTTGGGAAGCCCTTCGACTTAGCTCAGGGCAGGCCCTTCGAGAGCCCTCGGCGTGAGCTCGGCCGAACGCTCAGGGCAAGAGGGGGGGGTACCTACAGGAAGGCGGTAAGTCGGGAAGGGAAAGTAAAGGGTGAGGATTATTTCTTCTGAGCGAGGATAGATAGGTTGCGGGGGCTGATTTTTCTGTCGAAGATTTCTAAGAGTGATACTTGGTAGCCGAGCTCTTCTAAGTATACTGCTCGGTCGAGGGCTATGTACTTTTCTATAAGTCTAGAAAATATAGTACGGAAGGTATTACAGGCTATCATTTCTTGAACTTTTTTAAGATTAGTTTGATTATGGGAGAAGTCATTTAGTTCTGATTCTGAAATTTCTAGATTTAAAACTGTCTTCAGTCTTTCTTTAGCATATTCATAAAATGGCTTTTGGTAGTCGGCATGGCTTAAGCCACCCATAGCTACGAAATCAAGGCCAAGAACGTCTTTCGTATAGACATGAAGTAGGTAGCGATAATTTTTTACAGAAATAGAAAATTCAAAACTTTCAAAACTTGTATCATGGCCACGAGCGGCTAGTAGTAAACTTTCTTTACTTAGCTTAAAGCCTGATTGTTTTGATACTTCAGAAAATGCATAAGACGTATCGTCGGTTTTATAGTAACAACAAGACACATTAAAAATCCATCTTGATTCTAGTTGCCTTGAAGCTTCGATCTGAGCATCTGATAAATGCGCACAAGTGTGGACACCGATTGTACTAGTGCCTATAGGCGAACTATTTATAAGAGTAGATAGATTATCCAGTACATTCAACTTTGAGAAACTTAAATTTTCACTTTTAGGTGACAACTCTTTCGCCCTAATCTCTCCTCTTCTTTGAAGAGCATCGTCAATATCAATACTCAAAACTTTAGAATCGCAATATAACGCTAAAGACCTTCCTAGATATGCTGCACCTCCGCAGAAATCTATAATGCCCGATTCAGAGGAAAGTACTTCCCTCTCTCTTAAATAACCAATAATCTGATTGACTTCATGACGCTTCTTTTCGGTCATAAATTGATAGGCGAGACTAGGAAAAAGTTCTCCATAATTTTTAGCAAGGGGAGTTTGTTGATAATTTTTGATAGAATCTATTAATTCTCTTAGATCTAGTGGAGCGTCACCTTCTGCCTCAAAAAACAAAAGTGAATAAAGGTCTGCTATCTCTAATGAAACTAAATACTCTATCCAAGAGTCCTTAAATGGGGCCTTGTAATCTGGGTACTGATAGATTATCTCCTTGTCCCAAAGATCCTGATTTATAGAGAGAAATTTAATTAATTCTCTCAACTCATCTTGATTTAGATTATTTAACATTTAAATTTTACGGCCTTAGTGATTAGCCTAACAAAAAGATCTATAGAAAAGGCATACCTGTCTTACCATAGTCTTGATTCTCTTTCTAGGCACACGTTTAAGCTTGAATCATTAAGAGCAAGTATGATCGGAGTTTTAGATACTGCCTTTAGTACATTCTTCCTTCTATATATGGAGAAAGTACTATCTGCTGACTCATTATCTAAGGGGATAGTTGCTGGAGGGTACTTTTATGGCTTACTTCTTAGCCCGTTTGCGGTTCAGATCTGCTTAAATAGAAATATCAGACCTGCTAACTTTTCTGCCTTTCTATTTTTATTATCGGCCTTAGTACTTCCTATTAGCTTCTTACTTACAAATACTAGAAGCATAGCTATTTTATTTGCCTCATGCTTAATGTTCTCAGCAGCTAGCACCCCACTAATTACTGAAATTTATGCATCCAATTATAAACCTTCTCAAAGAGGCATTCTATTTTCAATTTCAAACATGCTTAAGATTTTAGGATCGATGGCAGCTGGATATCTAATCGGTAACTACCTTGAACTTGGACTTGATAGATTTAGCCACGTTTTTATCTTTTATACCGTATTACTATTTCTTAATTCAGGAATACTTTATAGCTACCCTAAGACACCTCTATCCAAAGCAAGGGCAAATTCGATCTGGAATGGGGTAAGTGCTTTAAAGCATGACAGTCTTTTTAGAATTACTCTAATTAGCTGGATGATAATGGGCTTTGGAAATTTAATGCTTATTCCACTGCGAGTAGAGTTCTTAGCTAATCCTAAATTTGGAGTCTCATTAAGCTCTTCAGATATCGCTCTATACGTTGTCGTAATACCGAGTATCGCAAGACTTATTTTTTCTTCTATCTGGGGAGTGCTCTTTGATAAAATGAATTTTTTCCTAATGCGTATTTTAGTAAACTCTGGATTTATCATTGGAATGCTTGCTTTCTTCATGACAGGAAGTTCTGTTGCGCTCTCGATAGGCTCTATCTTAATCGGCCTATCTAATGCAGGTGGGGATGTCGCCTGGAATCTATGGGTAACTAAGTTCGCTCCTCCTGGACAAACCTCAAGTTACATGGCTATTCATACCTTCTTTACCGGACTTAGAGGAGCGATTGCCCCGCTCTTAGGGTTTTATATTTCAGCCAATTTTGGCTTTTACCCCATCTTAATAGTGAGCATAATTATGATTATTTTAGCCTCCAGCATACTATTTAATAGGAGGGAACGGTCCCCGAAGGGCATGACAAAAAATTAGAAACACCGTAGGGGCTGGGTTCGCCCCAGCCCGCATAGATAGGGCGACCGCAAGGCGCGCCCCTACCGTTTTTTTTTGCTCTTTTTGGCTTATTATACTAATATCCAGCCACAATTTTCAAATTATTAGAGGGTCTTCCATGCGTATTAGAAAAGCAGTTATCCCAGCAGCGGGTCTTGGTACTAGATTTCTTCCAGCTACAAAAGCTGTCCCTAAAGAGATGCTTCCAATCATTGATACTCCAACTATCCAGTACATCGTAAAAGAAGTTGTGGATTCTGGAATTGAAGAAATTATCTTCGTAACAAGTAAGGGCAAAGATTCTATTCTTGATCATTTCGATTCTTATGCTGACCTTGAAGATAAACTAGAAAGAGAAGGAAAAACAGATCTTCTAAATCTTTTAAAAGAAACTAGCAGAATGGCAAAGTTTGTCTCAGTAAGACAGTCGGCTCCTAGAGGACTTGGAGACGCGGTACTTTGCGCGAAAGATCTAATTATGGACGAGCCATTTGTCGTCCTTCTTGGAGATGACTTGGTTGACTCAGCGGTACCTTGCACTAAACAAATGATAGATGTCTTTAACGAACATAATAAATCGGTTGTAGCTTTGATGAGAGTACCTGATGAGGATGTTTCTAAGTTTGGTATCTGTGGTGGTCATGAAGATAAAGAGGGAATTTATTCTCTTGATACCATGGTTGAAAAACCATCTCTTAAAGACGCACCATCTAACCTAGCTATAGTAGGTCGTTACATCCTTAAGCCTTCAATATTTAAATATCTCGAAGAAATTGAATCCGGAAAAGGCGGAGAAATTCAACTCACTGATGCCATGGCCCGCATGATGAAAGTTGAAGGCTTTATCGGATATGAATTTAACGGTGAGAGATATGATGCAGGTGATAAGTTTGGATTCATTCAAGCTAACATCGCATTTGCACTTAAAAGAAGAGATATCGCTCCAAGGTTGAAGGCATATTTAAGAGATCTTGTTGCAAATATGAAGTAGTGGATACCCAGTAGCTGAATTGACCTACGCATACGCACTGACATTAAGATTCAACGATAAAGACCAAGAGCTAATTCAGGCCTTTTTGTATGAAAACGAAATCTCAACCTTTCAAGAGGGCGAGATGGCAGAAGATGCTGATGGCAACGTAGTTTTAATAAATGAAGATAGTCTGATTAGAATTTTTAGCGAAGAAAGGGGTGAGCTAGAAAACATTAGTCATGCTTTAAAAAATCAATTTCCTGAGATTCTTTCCTCAATCTCTGAAATCAATTCTAATTTTAATGACGCTTGGAAAGAATTCTCTAAACCAATTATAGTGAGTGATAAAATTCTCATACAACCAAGTTGGCTTGAATTTGAAGAAAGAAGAGAGATAGAAATCATTCTAGATCCCGGTCTTGCCTTTGGCGCTGGCTCTCATGAGACAACACTACTCTGCATGAGGAAGCTTGAAGAACTCATTGCTACCAACAAAATTGACTCTCTACTAGACGTCGGTTGTGGAAGCGGAATCCTAAGCATCCTTGGATCTAAACTAGGTGTAAAAAAAGTTACCGGCATAGACAATGACGAACAAGCAATAAGCTCGTCCATAGAAAACGCAAATAGAAATGAAATCCATAACACCGAATTCTCCACCGGCTTATTAAGCGATCTAGAAGGAACCTATGACCTAGTAGTAGCAAACATAATCTCCTCAGTCCTTGATACTTTAATGAAAGACATTAAAGAAAAAGTAAAACCAGGAGGAATCTTAGTACTCTCTGGACTTCTTAAAGATGAGGTAGAGGAATTTAAGGTGAGGCATGGGTTAGAGGGGTTGGAGGTTGAAGAGTTGGGTGAGTGGGTGGTGGTGTGGGGGTGATTACTGACTATCACGCCACTTTAAAAATTCGTCGAAAGTAAATCTTAAATTAGGCTCATCCTCCCTTATAAAATAACCCTTAGGGACTACCTTACCCCCAATATTTATACCAATCCTAGGTCTATGAACAGAGTTCTCATTCTCTGCCTTAACACGCATTACATTAATACTAGTAGTATCAAATCTAAAATCATCTGCTAGCTCATATTTGACCCAACTGTCATTCATAAAAAGATAAACGATAGCTCCCTTTCCTATATATTTATGTCCATTACTAAAATCATAAACTTCAAATGGCTCTTCTTGGCTAGCTTCTTTCTTTACTAAATCTTGATATATCTGCTCCGGTGAGTGATTCAAACTCATAATACCAGCAAACCAATCTTCAAAATCGCTATCCCTTTCTCTTTTTAATAAATCAGACAAAATACTTTTAAGCTCAACAGCATTTAACAGCGACTTTAATTGAAGACCAATTCCTTTCGCATTCTCATCGAAAATTTTTCTCATTGACTTTGAATATTCAGAATACATACTAGAATCTTGATTCTTAGCTAATCCAATCAGAATTCTAACTACAGAAATAAATTCCTGAGCATCTAACTTGCCCGCAATAAATGCTTCATTCAAATTAGCTAAAACATCACTCAAACCTTCTCGAAGAGAACCACCACTTTGAGCTTTTACTCTTAGCTCACTGAATACCTCCCTAACTTTTTCAGGCATCTTATTAAATAAGTGTTCATAAGCTTGGTCATCTTTCATTAAATCACCTAAGACCTCTAAAACTTGCCCGTAGGCCGGATCTCCAGAGATTACTCTGAGCACATTCTCAATTAAGCTTGAAACGTCAGACTTCTTAATATTTGATTTTTCTAATTCAAATTCTAAACTACCTAGAGACTTCTCAAAAATATCAATAGAACCCTCCTCCCTCGAAACATTAGCACTAGCTCCCATAATAGCTTGAAACATATTCATGGCTAAACTTTGCACCGAAGACTCAGAGACATGAGGCAACCACTCTCTTGAAACCTTCCTCAAGGATTCACAGAAAGTTAGCATCTCAGGACTGAGCGGTAAACCAGTATAGATTGCGCTCATGATTTGTTCTACAGCAGCGACGGGACTAATGTCTGTACCCGACTGATGAAGCTCTTCAACTTTCCTTACTACTTCCTCGATACGCCTAGTATATTCTGCTAATTTAGTATTATCAATTCTACCTGAGTTAAAAACAATTCTATATAAATCTTTCTCCAGTCCCTTAATATCTTGCGTAAAAATATGAAGGCAAATATTTAAAATCGTATTCTTATCCTCTTTCGGGTAATTCTCTGAAAATCCTCCAAAATCTAGAAGCACTATCCTAGCTGGTTCCCCTTCATTAGCAACGATACCTACGTTACCAAAATGCATATCTTCAAATACAACATTATCAGATAGAAATGTGCCAAAATATGTCATAAATGCTACGTCTGCTACTTGACTCAAGGTTATTCCATATCGATCCACTAAATATACATCTAAAGGTACCTCACCTCTTTCTCTATCCAGATTCGCTAGGGATTTAAAATTTGGCCCTAAATCGCGCAAGAAAAAAGATCGATCATACTCCCTATTCGAACTTTCTTGTGAAATATCTTTCTCAAAGTTAAGGGCAGAAGGGATTATCACCTCGGGCACATTCCCATTTCTA
>JBILFC010000126.1:0-8300 GCA_044351785.1 Bdellovibrionota bacterium | reverse complement strand
TAAACTTCTTAGAATATAAACATATTGCATGCATTTTTCATCAAATATAACTTTATTCTATTATCGTAGAAATCAGGCAGGAGATGTTAGATTGGTAGTCTAATGACATTGAAAGGTATTATGTGTTAACTCTAGTTCAAAAGCATTCATATTTAAGAGTAAGAATATAAAAATATTATGATAAACTTATCCGGCGTTCATCACGTTGCAATAATTTGCTCTAATTATGAAATATCAAAACGATTTTATACAGAGCTACTTGGTTTTGAAGTGGTAAAAGAAACGTTTAGAGAAAGTCGGGAATCATATAAACTAGATTTGCGTGTTAGCGCTAATGTTTTTATTGAATTATTCTCATTTCCGAATGTGCCACCTAGGCCAAGTTATCCTGAAGCCTGTGGACTCCGTCATTTAGCTTTTAACTGCGTAGATTTAGAAGCTTCAATTTTACACTTAAAAAATAATGGCATTGCCGTCGAAGACATTCGCTTTGATGCTAATACTAATAGAAGATTTACTTTTTTTAGTGATCCGGATGGGCTTCCACTTGAATTGTATGAGGGAGAGTAGGGATGGATGCGAGGTTAAAGAGTCTATTCTCCAGCGTAGTAAGGGGAGGGTTTATTTGGAACTATTTGAATTGTTGATTACAAGGTTTAATTGGGTTAATGTTTTGGTGGGGTAGTGAGAGTAAACATCTCTGGGAATGGAAACATCTAGCAAGATTGTTTCATGTGCCTGACGTATTTTTTTGCCCGTGCAAGTGCTTCTATGATTCTACCATCCATATTTTCTTCACGAATACAATTATTCCTCCTATTAACAATGTATAGTGTTGAACCTTTGTTTTCTTTTAATATATTTAACAATTTATCATTGCCAGCTTCTGCTGATAGTGCCAAGCATTCTAAAAGGTTTTCCAGCCGTGGCAATAATCTGGACTCAGCCGTTATAAATTTGACAGGGGAGTTACGACTCTTGTCTTTTTCAAGGCGACCAGCACAAAGGTGCCATAAGGCTTCCTCTTCATAGTACTCTTTATCTACGTCAAGGTCGATATGGGTTGTTTCTATGTTTAAATTCTTAAGATGGCGAATTGCAACTCTAGTAACTGGTACGTCTAAGTTTATAGCCATTGAAATACTTTCCAGATAAAACTCTTTTTGATTGTGTTTATTGAGGATTGAGTTAGCGAATCGGTTTGATTGGATGACTTTTGTTGAAAGCACTCCTGCTTGGTATTCTGGACTCTGCGTCATTAAAGAATTAATGATTGATTGGTAGGCTTCGATTTTTAAACCAGACACTGTTTTGCTGTAGTTTGCTGTGGCATATTTAATTTCTTGCTGGGCACGAAGAATACCGTAATTCGTCATTTCTGAAACATTAAAACTCTTTTTCTGATTATTTACGGTAATATAAAGATATTGATCCGAGTTTAAAAGTATTTCAGAAATTAATGGAATCGAAATTGGTAAGGAAGAATCTATTTTATTAAGAACTTTAGAGGCTTCGAAAGTAATTCCTAGAAATTCTAAAATTCCTGAAAATGGCATTGTGAAATTGCTAGAAATCTTTTTGTGATCTATTAAATCAAAAAGGTAATCGTAGTCCTCACTTTTATTTCGTGCAAGAAGGTTCTGGTCAATATAGGTTATCAAATTGCATCTCCTTTAGGCCTTTTCTTATGATCGTCATTTGTTATATGATTCTCTGTCAAGTAGTCCATACCATATTCAACATTTAAGCTTCCTACTGGAGCGGGGCTACTTTTTCTAAATTTAATAAAATTAGCCGTTACAGCGTGTTACACGCTCTCTTCAACACCCCCACCGCACCCTTTGCCATACCAGATCCCTAATCCTGGGTCCAATTGTTTCCCTACTAGAAAAATGCTAAAACTAGCTATCAAAATTTGGGTAGAAGTATTGGTTTTTCGGGGAGGTTGCGTCATGTATCGACTTGTCGTTGGTGAGCGGAGTTTTTCTTTGGTTGGTTGCATTCTTCAACCATTCAGCGATGTCGCAAGAATTTACCTTGGGAATGCGCCGGCGGAATTGGTGCATAAACGTGCTAGGGTGGACTCTTGGAGAGTTGCTCAGTTGTACTTGCAAATTGATCACTCAGTTGGTTTTAAAATTATGCCAGCTGGGCTATTGGGCCAAGTTTCACATTTGTATCTGGAAGTTGATAACGGTCATTATCCTTTGTGGAGTCGAGAGGATGAAGAGAGTAGTGGCCGTAGGCAAGTCTGGCCTATGGTGGAAATCAATTTCGGTCAGCCGGTCACTGCATCTCAACCATTTTCGCAAGATGTCATCAGATCTATTTTCCCACGATTAGAATAGGAGGCTTTTATGCCAGTGCATTTCGGTGCTTTTAGCGACGAAACGCTTCCTCCTTCTTATTGCAGGGAGTGGTCGGTGCTCGAGGCTGATGATGGTATGACTATGATCTTTGCTTATCCAACTTATGGGATGAAGAGGATCCAAGGTGGAACGGGGACAGAGTTAATCATTCCGGGGATTGAGCAGGATGGATTACCAAGAGCGGATTTGCTTTCAGTCCGAATGTCAACTTATCGGGGAAGAGTTGGTAGCCACGAGGTAATCGGTGTGTGGCATTTCTCTGATGAAGTGAGAAGGTGGCTTAACAGCTTTTTCCCTTCGAGAGATATTCGATCATGCTTGTTTGAAGGCGGTGGCTATACCTTGGAAACCATAAGTGATGAACGGGTTATGGGGTTCTTGAAAACTAAGGGATGTACTTTTTGTACATACAAAGGGGACTAAGATGAGAGAAGGTATCGTGATTTTTACACTCCCTGTTCGAGCTGACGGGAGTGGAAGTATCAGAGAGAGATGTGTCGGCAGATGCACAACAGGAGAAGAACGTGCACGAAAAGAAATTTTTCATGCGCTTTCATGTGAGTTTCCGCTGATTCGTGTTTGGGTAGAGTATGCACATGAAATTGATCCAGGCGTATTTGATGAACTCGGTAGGGGTGATGGTGTCCGTCAGATCACATTCATACGAATGTGTGTTCAGAAGGCGTTGTCATTTCCAGGATGCAAAGCAATTGCTTTTATTCATCCGCAGGATGAGTTGGGTGAGCATCCTAGGCATTCACCGATTCAGAGAACTTGCAGTTTGGTCTCTAATTCCATTTTTATGTTGAATGATTTGGGCACCTCTATTGATGTTCCGATGATCGGCATGCATGATGGATGTTTTTCAATGTGGTGGGATTCTTCCAGCGATAGGAGTGGGTGGACGGATCTTGAGTTAGCTCCCAGGAGATTGCCAGATATGACTCGATCGGCCGGGGCTCAGGAACTTCTTCAGTATCTTCCTGAAATGAAGCGGCTTAATTGATGCCCATGTTGATGTAGGCGAAGTAGGAAGAGGAGCATGATGCTCCTCTTCCTACTTCCATATAGGTTTTTACTTCTCCAATTTGAGTAATAACAATTTCGCTCAATGATTTATAATACTTCAGCATAGTCTAAACGACTTGAGCTTCTTATTGGAGCGAGGCTAATTTTCTTAATTTATAAATACTTATAACTCAATGCTATTTTACGATAAATAGCTTTATTACCTTGAAGTTAGTGTTTGTCAAAGCTGTGGCGTTTCTCAGAGAATAACTAACCTTGTTACTTGAAGGGGACCGTGTTAAACGAGATCACAGAACTCATTTTCAATGTTCTTTGGAGTTGAAATTTCCAATGAAAAATCTCGTAAAAATTAAAAACGTAACTATTTATGCCGCTGTTATTTCTCTTTGTATTCTGTCCTCCTGTACGGCATACCGACAGTATCAAGGAATTGGTAGCAAAAATCCATTTGGGCAAAAAGAGGGGAAATGGCTGATTTATCATCAAGATACCAAAAGAGTTTTAGGTATCGGTAATTTTATTAACGATAAGCCTGATGGGGAATGGTATCTATTTGATTTTCATGGTGTGTTGGTAGCTGAGTTAATATATTCGCATGGCGTTTTAAATGGTCCCTACAAATTGTATTACAGTTCCAATGCGTTCCCTAAGGCGACTGGAGTACGTAAAACCACCGGAAATTCCGTAAATGACCGGCTGCAAGGAGAATTCACTAGATACTTACCAAACGGAGAACCTCTAGTTAATTACATCGTTGAACATGGTGTTGTCGCGAAGGTAATGCATGGAGATCGTGCAACTGCAGATTCTCAGCTGAATGCAGATAGGGAATTGTTAGAACGATATTATGTGATAATTACTAAAGATTCGAGCATCATTAAGGCTGTTCATGCGGGTCTGTACTAAATGTCTGCTAAGTAAAATTGATATTTAATTTAGATTAATTTACAGAATGAAAGTATTTTGCAAAATAAAGTTGGTACTGGAGATTCTATTTGTCTCTCTATTGATAGCCGGGTGTAGTGTAAGCAAAAATATCCCGTTGGATCGTCGATTAACAGAGAACGCGGATAAATTCTTGCTAAAAAACGGCCTTAGTCTTGCGGACAATTTACAACTTTCAAGTTGCGGTCCTCTAAGACTGTTGGAAAGATACTTCAGGGACGATGGTCGAATTATCATAAAAGATATTCGAGAAAGTGGAAGCGAGGCAGCAAAGCTTCCATATATATTCACCCTTGGTGTCATACCATCGAGAGTGTCTTTAACTGCTGAAATAGAGAAAATACGCGATGATCGTACCTCTGAAATTCTAGATTTTAATTACAAGGTTGAATATCACGGCTGGATTACTTTATTAATGGCATTTTTGCCAGGATGGGACTGGTTCTATGAGGAGCGTGATATAAGAGAAAATGCTACCGGATATAAGTACGAACGTGATGACTATATTTGTAGTACGGCCTGGCTAAGATCCTTCATAACGATAATCAATAAAGAAGCGGAAAAGACACCTAAGGATTCACAGACAATCCTTAGATAGCACTACTGCCAAAATACGACCGTAGTTATTTGTTTTGTTTTATGATCATAGTACATGTCACGACTCTTTCCACTAGGATCTCTTCTAGAAAGTATAGAATATTTCTGGAATGCACTAATGTGCCATAATCTAATCAGGGACTCTTTTGAATCATTCACATCCACGACCTCTGCATAGAACTCTTTAGGGTTTTCCCCTGCGCGTTCAACCTTCTCAATAATAGCATTGATCATTGCTGGATTGCTACCTCCCATTTGCTTTAGTAAGATTAAAGAAGTTGCATTTACTCCAACGGGTGTTTCAAACTGGGCTTCCACAGAGTAAGCAGTTAATAGGATAAGAATCAACGAGAATCTGGCGAAGTTAATTAGTGCTAGAAACATAGAAAAACACATTAAATATAGTTACGTAACGAGTGCAAGAAATTATCGATTTTAGTAATCCCCTGCATAAGATAACATACTGACACTCACTTACCACAACTCATAATAAATTTCTCCAAAATTTTTTAATGTGCCTAAATTAGCTTGAATCTCTTGATCCCGTTCATTTCAGGCCATTCTAAATTGATACAAAAATGGCTTTAGATGCTACAAAATCTGATTGTAGACTACTCATGTTTACTCTCACAGACCCACCACAGCTTTAATCAACTTTAACCTAATAGTCATAATAGAATATTTTTGAAGCTATTTTCACCCCCCAGTGAAATAACTCCCCTCTTTCTACGATAACAAAGGACCCCCCATTTTATTATCAAGAGGTACCCCATGAGCTATCACCCCCGTATAAAGTCTAAAGACCATACCTCATTTACAACTAGTAGATGTAGGCACTCAGAACTAAGGTTTGTTAACAATAGAGGCATCTAAGAAACTTAGAGAAGGTATACTAGACACAATCTTCCCGCATGGCATGTACAAACCACCATTTAGACCCCTGCCGATAGCTGTCGCAACCTAAGAACTTTATGCATCACCACTTTCCAAGATCACCGATAAGCAGATCCACAATACAGCCTTGTCCAAAATAGGATTTTTAGCTCTTTTTAGTCTCATGTAGCGTCGGATCGCTCACGTCAGATGTATACTAGATTGCAAATTTAACAAATTTTAAATGCCTTGAAGTTGGTATGGCGAAAAAACGATGGGGGTTGTGGTAACTCTATGAGAATAAAATCACTTGGTTTTTACTTCTCCAATTTGAGTAATGACAATTTCGCTCAATGATTTATAATACTTCAGCATAGTCTAAACGACTTGAGCTTCTTATTGGAGCGAGGCTAATTTTCTTAATTTATAAATACTAATAACTCAATGCTATTTTACGATAAATGGCTTTATTGCCTTGAAGTTAGTGTTTGTCCTTATAGAAAGGGGGTAAGTTTTAGTTATTGTCTCTAATTGCCGCTTTTATATAACCTGTATCAAATAACTCTACTAGTTGGAGTCTTTGGTAAGGTGGTAGATCGTTTTCCGAAAATGCATCGGAGTCAATTAAAAGTTTTTTTGAATCTTTGGAAATTGCATCTGACTTAGAGCTGAATTGG
Organism: Bdellovibrionota bacterium; assembly: GCA_044351785.1. Lineage (GTDB taxonomy): Bacteria > Bdellovibrionota_C > UBA2361 > SZUA-149 > DAOLCO01 > JAIYCX01. Next base: position 1,810 of record JBILFC010000126.1, on the reverse strand, counting down.
TATTTGCTAGGCTTAAGCTGCACTTCCTTTTCATTTACACTTATAACTTTAGTAATTCCAAATTTCGGTTTAGAATCATTTTCTTTTTCCAGTTTCATAACGATAAGATCTCCTACTTTAGGTTCAAGTAGTATAGCTCGATATTTTTCAGAATCCTGCATTTCAGACCAAGCAATAAAGCCAAAAAGGATGATAAGTAAAACTAAGCCTGAGAAAAGATTGTACGGTGCCCTTGCTTTCTTTATTTCGATTCTCGTAGTTGTTACCGCTGGAGACTTTTTATCTGGTTGATAGGTAGCTTTACAGTGTTCACATGAGAGCCATAACGTACTAGAGTATGGGAATAGAGGGATCCAGTAGACATGGAAGTATTGAAAGACAGTAAAAGAATTTACCGGCCCTTGACCACACTTAGCGCATGGGGTCGAGTTGATTAACTTTGTCCAGATGCTTTTTTCACGCCAACCATATATGATCATAAAATATTTCCACTAGGTCATGTCTACTTCTTTTACTCGAAGTGGTTTAATCGACTATTTGGAAGCCAGGCTAAATAAAGAATCGTGCTAAATTATCCCCTTTCTTTAGCGGGGCTACTGTTCATGAATTTAAAAATTTTGATAACTCTTTGTAATATTACGATAAATAATTTTAACATATTGAAGCTTGCGTCTAGCCTGCGCTCTGAGAAGCAAAAATTTTTAGGTCTAAAGATAGATAGGTGAGTAGTTAAACTAACTAACTCTCCTATCCCTAGCACTCCCTAGTATTCCAAACACTGCCCCGCTAACGATCAATATCAAGCCCACTAGCTTTGTAGCAGACGGTGTCTGATCATTAAAGAAAAATGCTAGTACTGTCGCAAATGCTGGCTCAAGCAATAATATAAGTGAGGTTGAGATCGATGAAATATTTTTTGTTGCTATTGCTACTAGTAATAGCGGCATGGCTGAACAGAATATTCCAAGTATCACAAAAACCAGTAATGTATTTATTGTTAAGCTAGGCATTGAAAAGCTAGTAGAGCCCATCAATAACATGAGAGCTCCGCCCCAGAATGCTCCTGCTATTTTATCTGTATCTGATAATTGCGCCTGAATCATGAGGTAAGTAGCCCACAGCCAAGCACTGCCTATCGCACAGATTGTTCCTAAAGCAGAGTAACTGCCTCCGTTAATAATTAAAATAGTGGCACCAATAAGACTTAAAACGACCCCAATAGCATCCTTCTTTGTTGGATATTGGGCATATAAAAATATCATTGCTATTATTAGAAATGCTGGTGAGGTCTGATGAAGAGGGGCGGCAACTGCCACTGGTAGCTTTTGAAGGCTATAGATGTATGTTACTGCTGATAACGCATACATCATTCCAGCTAAAAATGATTTCCACGTAAATTTAATCTTAACGTGCTTTAAGCTCGCAATAATTAAGAAGGTCCCAGAGATCCAGGTCCCTCTAACTGCACAAATTGTAAATGGAGAAACATTCGCAGGAAGCATTAAGACAAGTGAGCCCAGCGCCGACCATGCTAATGCCGTTAATGATATTAAGAATACGCTATTCATATACAATCTCCGCTGTTTTAAACACTTTAGTAATTGATCTAATCAGAGCAATTACAACTAAGAACATAAGAAATATGATAAATTAATTCTCATAACGCGACAAATAGTGTAAAATATCCTAAATTTGTATAATATTTCTCTAAATTATTTTACATATGGTGGCGAAAGAATTAATTTCCAAACGGATACTTCATGCATGGGACCTAGATGCAAGGCTTAGCTATTCTGCCATATCAAGAAAA
>JBILFC010000153.1:0-7178 GCA_044351785.1 Bdellovibrionota bacterium | reverse complement strand
TTCTAGGGATGTAGTTCAGAAGATCATAAGTGATTATGAGAAGAACGACACAATAAAGGGATATATTACTGTACTTGATATCGGTAAACTTGGTTATATTGGGGTTGCAGTGTACGCAAGATTTGATACCGCTGATCAGAAAAAACATCAGAAGGTTTTTGAAAAACTTAAAGCTAGAAAAGATATTTACTGGATAGCTCAGCTTGGTGGAAGATATGATATTCTCTTTGCAATTCAGGCTAAGTCTCTAGTCCATTTTTCAGACATTCTAAGTGAGATTCAAAAACAGTTTCCCTTTGTAACGAATAGCCAATTTGCAATAAGAACCCAAGCTACTCAATTTCAACGTTCATACCTCCTAGAAAGAGAAACTAGTCGGATCGAAGGTGGATTTAAAGTAAGTGATGAAATTGTGGAATTAAATGAAAATGAAAAGAACATTATTAGACAGCTAGTAGAAAATCCTAGAATTCAAATTTTAGAACTAGCTAAGAAGGTAAAAGTCTCAAGAATTACAGCAAATACAATAATAAAAAAGCTAGAAAAAATTGGGATAATTCAACAATACTCTGCCTTAATATCTTGCCAGAATATGGGCTTTGAGTCGTTTTTGATCCAAGTCACCTTAAAACGCTTTGATCAAGCTACACGTAGTAAAGTACGTAAGTTTGCCGGTAGTGAACCAGGTATTATCTTTTGTATAGAATCAATTGGACAGTGGCACAATGAATTTCATTGCGAAGTTCCTTCTCAGAGACATCTTCAACAATTAATAAGGAGATTTAGAGAAAGCTTTCCGCTTGAGGTTTTGAGTCTGGAGGCGGTGCCTTGCTTTGATTATTATTATAAGTATAAATATTCTATATGAAACTGACTTGCTAGTGGGCCAAGTTATCTGGAAGACTGTGCACGTCGACATTTAGCATTGTGCTGTCAACTTTACTAAAGCAAATCAGTGAGAAGATAGAATTAATGAAGCATTAGATTGGTATGGGTATTTAATTAAGTAATCCTTCTCTATACATTTCCAACTCACCAACTCCACCAGTATGCCAGAATAAAATATCGTCCTTCGAGCTAAATTCTCCCTTTGATAGCATATCAATAAGAGCACCGAAAGCGCGACCACTATAAACTGGGCCTGAGAGTATACCTAAATTTCCCAGTGCGTGGACGCCTAGTTTATCTATCTCTCCCAGAACTCCATACCCGCCTTGAAGATAGGAATAATTCACATGGAAATCGCTTTCTGTAATAGTAAAATCTAGTTTTAAATGTTTAATCGCATCATTAGCAATGCCTGCCATGAATTTTACATACTTTTGACTTTGATCCGTCTCTTCTTCATCAGGGATCTGGTCAATGCTAATACCAAGTATTTCTCCTTCCCAATTTGATAATTTTTTCCCAAGAATTAACCCTGCGTGCGTTCCACCTGAACTGGTAGCAAAAACAATTTTATTGAAATTGATTCCACTATCAGCGCTCTGTTTCAAAACTTCAAAAAATGCTCTAGCATATGCGATGACACCTAGGTAATTAGAGCCTCCCACGGGGATGATGTAGGGTCGTTTATCTTGTTTAACTAAATTAGTTTTTAACATCTCCATCTGTTGAGCTCTTTCTGGCTTTTTACAAGTATGAATTTGAGCTGAAAAAAGAGAGTCTATGAATGGATTTCCTATTAGATCAAAATCTCTGTCCCCAGATTTAGTTCCGAACATTAAGTGAGTCTCAATACCCAGTTTTCTAGCAAACTGAGCAGTTTGTCTGCAGTGATTTGACTGAGGGCCTCCTGCTGTAATAATGCAGTCACTATGAGTATTTAATACATCATGAAGTAAAAACTCTAACTTTCTAGTTTTATTTCCAAATCCCGGAGTAAGATCATCACGTTTTATGAGGATGTTTGCATGATCTGAAAGAGAGTAGGTCTGTTTATATTTTGCGGGTATAGCTATATTCGTACCTAAGACTTCCAGAGGAGTAGGGTTTTCTAGAATTTTGTAATAGGGGAGATCTATTAGGGACGGATGCATTAGATTCGTCATAGTTTGAGCCCTTCATTTCTATAGGTTGTGACTTACTTTACACCATATTTACTAAGTATCCAACAGAGGTATAAAAATCTATACTTTACAAGGTTTAGATCATGTCATGTAGAGTAAATCTGCTTAGTTAAGGAGTATTTTTTATGAGAAAGCTAGCTTCCCTTTAAGTTTCTTCTATCCTCAGCCGACAATGGTTTAAATTAATAGTAATCTTCACTTGGCTTTGAATAAATGTGAAATCTGCTAGAATAGCGGTGCATTAGTTCTAAGATTGGTGATTTAAATCCGGGGGATTATCAGATGTCACTAGTTGGGGATTATAAGAAAAAATACGACGAGTGGTTAGGCATCAATAGAGAACAATGGGGACAGCTTACGCAATTTGGTGTCTGTGATGGCACAGAGCTTGAGCTTGACTTTACTTTCTCTTCTAGTACGGAAAGTAGCGCTAAGAATCTTGAAAGTTCCTTAAAAGCAAATTGTGACTACGAATCTACTGTTGAATTTCTTCCTGAAGATGGGCCAGAAAGTCCTGCAACATGGGTAGTCTATGGTACCACACCACCTACTGCTTCTAGTTTAGAATCATTAGATACGTGGGTTGAAAAATTGATTCAATTAGGAGCTGATAATGAATGTATGTTTGAGTCTTGGGGAACATATCCCCCTCAGTCTGAGCGTTCATTGTTTCTCGGTGCGAATAGCGGAATAAAATCAGATGAATATCCTTTTAATATAACTGTTCGAATTCCTGGCCATATTGAGCCGATGGATAGAGGTGAGCGATATGAGGACCCTCTTAATGTTAAACTTCAAGAAGCTCAGCTTGGAGAAGTAGTTGGTGGAGGAAGTCAATTAGATGAGCAATTCGCTATTCAAAGTATAGATCTGGAAGTTTGTGTAGCAGATATCGATGTAGCACTTACAATGATTAGTAAAGTTTTAGAAGAATGCGGTGCTCCAAAAGGATCCAAACTGATTTTTGAGCGTGATAATGATAGTCAAACTTTAGAGTTTGGAGTAACGGAAGGCATTGCATTGTGCCTGGATGCTAAACTGCCGGAGGAGCTATGGGATACTCATGCTCAGGAAGTTTGGCCTCAGATTGAGCAGGTATTAAAAAGTACTTCCGCTGGGCAGATCTATGGATGTAAATCCTTTGAGGAGGCAACAGAAATTTATATATATGGACTCTCTGGTGATGCAATTATTGCTTCCTTAGAAGAGTTTCGTAATACATATCCGTTATGTCAGAATTCAGCAGTTCGTAAGCTTAGTGTCGCATCGCAATAATCTTGCAAACGAAACTATTTTGATGTTAATGAATAAGACTATATTAGTCTTATTCATTAATAATCATCATTATGCAACTATATCTCTCCTCCTATAAAATTGGCGATAAGCGTGAATTCTTAAGTAGGTTTGCAAGTGAAGTAGGGACCAAGACTTACTACATTGCTAACGCATTAGATTTTACTAGTGCCGATCCGGTAAGAAGGGTTGCTCATATTAAATCTGATGTAGAGGATTTAACTGCTCTTGGATTTCAGGTAGATGTTCTAGATTTAAAGGAATATTTTAATAAACAGTCTGAACTTAAGCGTAAATTGTCCGAGGTGAATTCTGTCTGGGTCTCTGGGGGGAATACGTTTGTTCTTCGTCAAGCGATGAAGTTAAGTGGGTTTGATGATTTAATGCATTCTTATTTGTCTTCTAGGGAAGATTTTCTATATAGTGGTTACAGCGCTGGGATTTGTGTCTTAAGTCCAGATTTGAGTCATTTACAGATTGTTGATGATGCTAATGATCTTCCATATAAGGAATTAGAAGAAGTCATTATGGATGGCCTTGATTATATTGATTTTGCAGTGTTACCTCATTATGATTCCGATCATCCCGAGTCAAAGGCGATAGATGAAGAGATTAAATATTGTATTGAGAATAAAATATTATTCATTGCGCTAAGAGATGGAGAGGTTATTATATTGGAATAGAAAATATAATACACGGTATCGTGTAAGCTATCCCTTTATATGAGAACAAAAATTTCTTTATTATTATTGTTAGCCTTTGCTCTTCTGGTTCGTTTACCAGGGATTAAAAAGGGTTTGCCCTATATCGAAGATCAGGATGAAGGGATTCATTTTGGATATCTTGTCCGCATGTTGCAAAGTGGTGATTATAATCCCCATGAATTTCAGAAGCCTTTCATGCTTTATTCTCGCATTCCGATAACTGCAATTGCATTCTTAAAGTCAGTGGAACGAGGAGATCTGAAAAAGTTATCAGAGATTAAGACTCGCAATGAATTCTTATCAAATGGATTTGAATATACAGTTACTCATCCACTACTTGTTATCTATAACAGAATTTTTAGTCTAGGGATTTCCCTATTGTGTTTGTTTGTTACTTACCGACTTGCTAATTTATTCCTATCTTCAAAAATAGCTATTATCGCAGCACTCTTTCTTAGTGCTATGCCCACGCACTTCATCCTTTCACCGCATGTCGGACCTGACATGCTTGTCACCTTGCTGGTGCTTGTTACTACTTATTTAAGTATCAGAGCACATAAAGAAGGGTCTTATTCTATATTATTATTGGCTGGTTTAATCTCAGGGCTGACAATAGCTACGAAATATAATCTATTTACTGTTCTTCTAGTCCCCTTAACTACGGCAGTTTTCTTTCAAAGTGAGGAGAATAATAATGGCCTTTTCTCGTCTTCATTAATCGGCACTTTCTTTCTTTTATTTGCTTTAAGTGGATTAGGTTTTATTTTTGGGGCCCCGTATTGTTTGCTTGCATTGCCTGAGTTTCTTAATGCTGCAGCATACGAAGTTTGGCATTATAGTCTTGCCGGAGAGTCTCTCGGTTTTAAGACTCAACTTATGTTTTTTCTTAATCGTCTTATCCATGTGGAGCTTGGAGTATTTACATCTATCCTAGCCTTAGTGGGAGTTTGTAGTTATTGGAAAAATCTTGAGTTAAGAAAAATTGGGATCATACTAATTTCCTTTTCCTTAAGCTATCTCTGCTATATGTCAACACAACGTCAGCAATTTGTTAGGAATCTCCTTCCCTTAATGCCATTCCTTTCTATCTTTGCTGCTTGTGGAGTAGAGATCATATTGCAGTTTTTTAGGAGTAAGTATCCTAAAATTGCTGGACAAAATTTAAAAGAAATATCTCTGACTCTTATTTTCCTATTACTGCTAACCTATCCTCGATTAATTGCTGAAACTCAGGCAGCAATTACTGATTATCGCGCGCGTACAGTTCCTGATTCAAGAACAGTGGTTGCTGATTGGATAAAAAAGCACTTGGGTGCTCATGAGATTGCTTCAGTTGCTGGTCAACTTTCCTTACCTCATGATTTAAGAAAGGATAAGCGGATTGTGCAATTTAATGCTAATAAAATTTATCAGAGTAAAGACTTGCTTTCTTTATGGCAAGAAGGAGTATCTTATGTTGTCCTTCCTTCATATTTAGCAAGTTTTAATGATAGTGAGGTAACTAAGATCCCTGGAGTAAAAGAGAAGCAGGTAATTCCTTATAGTCCAGAAGTTACTATCATTCCACTTAAAGAGACATTTTCTCAATTTGCATTAGATAAATTTCGAGACCAGATTCAAGTAAGAAAAACGCGAAGTGATTGCAGTCTGCCTTTAGCAAAGAGTAATCAAGAAGTGGGCTGGGGTGACTATGAAAATCAAGAATTTCAATTGTCTGGTAAAGACTATAAAGGGTATCAGTGGATTGAAGGACGTTATTCCAGATTAAATATTGTTGGATGTGGTTTGTCTGCGACTCGACTTTCATTTTTTGCTTTTACACCCTGGCCAGAGCAAGATGTAGAAGTCTACTTAAACAAGGAGAATGTTGGGTCGTTTAGGCTGCAGGCAGGAGATTGGCATGAATTATCCTTTGCTATTCCACTGAATGTGAAAGAACTCAAGAATTTAGAATTTAAGGTTTCTCAAGCTGGTAATCTTAAGAGGGCTGGAGTTTCACGAGATAATAGAAGTCTCGCCATTGCGCTTCATGGACTAGAGTTTAAATAATTCTAAAACTTTGCTTCAGATTGACTATATTTAAGATTAATATTAGAGTAATTTAATAAAATATCTGGGTAGATGGTATGACTGGTCGTATCAATAGATTATAGCGATTAATTTATTGATACGTTTCAAGTGGTTAATTGAGGGGTTGAATACTATGAGAATCTTTTGTCTTATTTGCTTGGTTTTTGTTTCTTTTCTGAATTCTGCCGATGCGCAGGAAAATATTTCAACTGGAAATGCTGAAGATAATTCGGCAGTTGTAGCAGGTTCCGACGGCGTATCGGATTCAGCAGAAAGTGCCCCTGGAAATGGTGAAGATGAGCAAAAGGCGCTAAGAACTTCTTATTTCACAAGAGTGCGGGCAATGTTTTTTGTGCTTTTAGTATGTGCTATCACTCTTCCATGGATTGTCTTTAGACGACCCTCTACCTCGTCTTCAGATGCATAAGTTAAAGTCTAAGACTATTGAGGATGCAACCACTGCCGAAGGATGTATCGGCAGTGGGTTTGGTTTTTTTGAAACGTATTTTTCATAAAGGAATAATTATATGAGTTCTGATATATACTGCTCACGAAATAAATTTACGTATAGGAAATTTATTGAAGTGAAATAGCAGTATGCGTAGGAGCCGTTAGGCGACTAGCTTTAACATAAATATACCCCTCACGGATCCTAAAAATGGTTTATTTGTGAGCAGTATATTTGTATATGGCTTCGCTAACGCTCCGCTATACCCCTTCGCTGGAGAGGCAGATAGTGCGGTTCCCTTTTTAAAGAGCATTTTATTGCTCTAATGCTTCATAATGTAATAGATCGAATTAAAAAGTTAATATGGGTAGAAGGCAAAGGAATTCGCCTTGTTTTAGGAGCTATTTATTTAGGCTGTTAGAAGAAGGCGTAAACCAGTGTATGGTTTTTTAGGGTTTTACCCCGCCGAGGTGGATTTGATAAGAGGATGATTGAATGTTTTTTCAACATTTGGCTCTACAAGTTAAGTTAGCTACCCTTCCATTGGGAGCAGTTATTAAATTCGCGACTTTTCAGATTGTCGTCGGCGATATT
>JBILFC010000047.1:0-15531 GCA_044351785.1 Bdellovibrionota bacterium | reverse complement strand
AATCTTAGCATTAGGAATATATTCGATAGGATAAGCTACTCTCGTATTTTCTGTTAGCGTAGCATCATCAAATGAAACTTCTCTAGTTTCTTCGCAGTAAACAACGTTCTCTAAGACAGAACCAAATCTTATTGCATTATATATCTCTGGCTCTTTCTCAGCAGAAAGACCTATACACTTAGCATAACATCCGCCTTCGATATTAAATACACCCTTATCAGTCCAACAATGTTCATCATCACCAATTAACGCTCTATTGGTATCAGCGGATAGAGTTGTTTTTCCTGTTCCTGAAAGACCAAAGAATAAACTTACATCCCCTTCCTTACCTTCATTAGCAGAACAATGCATAGAAAGAACACCTTTCTTAGGCATTAGGTAGTTCATTATTGTGAACACGCCCTTCTTCATTTCACCTGCGTACTCGGTACCAAGAATGATCATCTCGCCTTTTTCAAAGCTAAGATCAATGCTAGTTTTAGAAGTCATCTGCTCTGTAAACCTATTGGCTGGAAATTTACCAGCATTATAGATTGTATAATCAGGCTCGCCAAAATTCTTTAACTCTTCTGCAGTTGGCCTAATCAACATATTATGCATAAAAAGCGCATGATAAGCACGCTCACAAACAATTCTAATTTTTAATCTATTTTCAGGATCCCAACCAGCAAATCCATCAACAACGTAAAGTTGTCCACGTGTACTTAGATAATCTAAAGCTCGTTCTCTATTAATTTTAAAAACTCTGTCCTCTAAAGGCTGATTAACAGATCCCCACCAGATATCTGCCTTTGAAGCTGCCTCTTCAACAATCCTTTTATCCTTTGGGCTTCTACCTGTCTTTGCTCCCGAACTGACTGTTAAAGCTCCTAATGAGGTAATTGCAGATCCCTTTTCATTCTTAAGAGCTTGTTCATAAAGAACCGCAGGAGAAAGATTTCTATGAACTATTTTATCTTTTAGTTGATCTATGGATAATGAAAATGACATTGCCTTACACCCTTAAGAAATATAATTGGTAAATTACTGAATGCTTGGAACCCGAAGTAAGAAATGAAACTCATCACTACCAGGAGCTCTACATGGCCCTTGAACGATATCTAATGGACGGATATTAGAAGAAAACCATTCTAGTACTGCTACAACATCTTCTGGAATAAAAACATGATAATGAATACTATAATCAGTTTCCAATAATCTATTTGCTTCTTCTATCGCTGAATTAGGTTCAACCTTATCATGAACATGGACTGCATAATCTAAATAATGCTCATAATCTCTAGCATCAGATGGATTCTTATAATCTAAAACCATATGAGCAATGCTAGTTCTCACCCTCTTTTTATCAAAGGTTACTCTCTTATCTGGAACTATCATATAAATTAAACCACCAGGCTTAACTACCCGTGCCCACTGCTCAAGAGCAGATAATGGATTTTTCATATGCTCAATAACATGAGCAGAAATTATAAAATCGAATGATTCGTTACTAACAGTTTTTAAAGTTTCCGCATCATCAAGAATTTGAGGTTCGACTAAAGGCAACTCATTTAATTCTGGATAATGTGCTCTCAATTCAGCAACTGTACATCGGTCCACATAAGTCATTTTCATACCAGAATGTGTAACCATGGGCCTATGAAGAGGACCTATCTCTAGACCCTTACCCTTTAACTTACTGGCAAAATATGTTCTCCAGTCCTTCTCAGTAGTCGTCACAGCAATCGTATCTTCCACTTTTCCAAGTAAAGATATTGCTTCATTGATTTTTAGATCGATTGTCTCTTGAACTTCACTAGGGCTACTGTCATTTTTATTACAACAGCCACTAAAAAAAGGGCTTCTCTGTACTACAGCACGAATACTGCTTCTTAATCCAGCCAAAGCCCCTCTCTTGGTATTTAGAATTTTAACTATCTAGCTACGTAAGGTAAAATCCCTACATTTCTAGCTCTCTTGATTGCCTTAGCAACAAGTCTCTGGTTATGAGAATTAAGGCCTGTCATTCTTCTAGGAAGAATTCTACCTCTCTCACTCATAAAACGACAAAGTAACTTACCATCTTTATAATCAACCTTAAGCTCTTCATCTTCCATGAATGGATCTGGTTTCTTTTTCTTTCTAACGCCAATCTCTAGAGGTTGTGCTCTAAAAAAGCCCATTGGCTGCGGAGCTTGTCTGGTATCTTCCTGACCTTCAGATCTATCCCCTCTTCTATTGGAACGGTCTTCACTAACTTTTAACGCACGGCCTTCCCAAACTAAACCATCAATTTCTTTGATAGCCTTGTCAGCATCTTCTTTCTGTCTGAATTCTACGAACCCAAATCCTCTTGATCTCTGCTGAATAGGATCCTTCATTATACTAACAGCAACCACTTCACCTTTCTCAGAGAAAAGAGCTTTTAACTGTTCTTCAGTGATTGCAAAACTGAAATTGCCTACGAATACTTTTGCCATGTGTCTAAACCGATAAAGATATTTTTAAATTTTGGGGCCGGACACTACAACTTTTAGTTCAGAATGTAAACGCCTGTGTGTTACTAATTAAACGACCATTACTATGCCCTTTTATTATTATTCAAGAAGGCGTATAACTCCGCAGTTTAATTGATCAAATTTAGGCATTAAAATACTATGGACAACTTGATTTACTGGATTCCGGCTTTTGGTCTTATTGGCCTTGGCTATATGATGATTTTATCAACCTGGGTAAACAAACAAGATCCCGGTGATGAAAAAATGAGAAGCATCTCTAAAGCGATAGCTGATGGTGCGATGGCTTTTCTTAGCGCTGAGTATAAAGTCTTAGGCGTATTTATTGTAATTGCTGGTGCCTTGCTCGGTGTACTAGCTAAAGTTGGACATACCCAACACATATCTATTGTTTTAGCTTTTGTATTCGGCGCAATCTCTTCCATCTTCGCAGGACTAATTGGAATGAAGATCGCTACTAAAGCGAACGTGAGAACTACTGAAGCAGCGAAAACAAGTCTGTCTAAGGCATTGAAAGTTTCATTTAACGGCGGATGCGTTATGGGTCTTGGAGTTGCTGGGCTTGCTGTTTTCGGACTTGGTTTAGTGTTTTCACTGCTCTTCTTTAATCTAATGGGCGGATCATTTACCAACACCGTTGAAATGACTATGATTCTAGAAACTCTTGCGGGATTCTCTTTAGGCGCTGAATCAATCGCCCTATTTGCAAGAGTTGGTGGTGGTATCTACACAAAGGCAGCGGATGTTGGAGCTGACTTAGTAGGTAAAGTAGAAGCAGGTATTCCTGAAGATGACCCAAGAAATCCAGCTACTATTGCAGATAACGTGGGAGATAATGTTGGTGACGTAGCAGGAATGGGTGCTGATCTATTCGGTTCTTACGTAGCTACTGTATTAGCCTCAATGGTGCTTGGTAACTACATAATTAGAGATATGGGTGGTTCTTTAGCTAATGATGGTTACGGCGGAATGGGACCTATACTACTTCCCATGGTTCTAGCTGGACTTGGAATTATATTCTCAATTATTGGTATGTTCTTTGTAAGTGTTAAAGATGACGCTAGCACAGGTTCTGCTGAAGTTCAGTCTGCACTTAATAGAGGAAACTGGGTTTCAATTATTCTAACAGGTATTGCATCTTACATAGTAATTGAAAAAATGCTTCCTGCTACAATAAAGATGAGCGTCTTTAATCAAGGGAACTTTCAGATCGTAGAAAGAACTCCATTAGATGTATTTTTAGCGGTTGTAATAGGACTTGCAGTTGGAGCTATTATTTCTCTAATCACTGAATACTACACTGCATTAGGAACCAAGCCTGTATTAAATATCGTAAGACAGTCTGCAACTGGTGCTGCAACTAATATTATTGCAGGTCTTTCAACTGGAATGATGTCAACTTGGTTACCGACTGTATTATTTGCCATGGCGATCTGGGGAGCATATTCATTTGCTGGATTCTACGGAGTAGGAATTGCTGCAAGTGCGATGATGGCAACTACTGCTATGCAATTAGCAATTGATGCTTTTGGTCCTATTGCTGATAACGCTGGCGGTATTGCAGAAATGAGTGCATTACCAAAAGAAGTTAGAGAAAGAACTGATGTTCTTGATTCTGTTGGAAATACAACTGCTGCTATTGGTAAGGGATTTGCAATTGCTTCTGCTGCTCTTACTGCTCTCGCATTATTTGCAGCCTACGTTACGTTTACAGGAATCAAAGGAATTAATATCTTTGATGCTAAGGTACTTTCTGCCTTATTCATCGGTGGCATGATACCAGTAGTATTCTCTGCCTTAGCTATGAGTGCTGTTGGAAGAGCTGCAATGGATATGGTGAACGAAGTAAGAAGACAGTTCAGAGAAATTCCAGGAATTATGGAAGGAACTGGGCAGCCAGATTATGCTCGTTGCGTAGCTATTTCTACTAATGCAGCGCTCAGAGAAATGATGCTTCCTGGAGCGATCACAATTATTGTACCAATCATTGTTGGATTTGTAATGGGTGCTGAAGCTCTTGGTGGATATATGGCCGGTGTGACTGTATCAGGTGTACTATGGGCGATATTCCAATCTAATGCTGGTGGAGCGTGGGATAATGCTAAGAAGTCCTTTGAGAAAGGAGTTGATATTGATGGTAAAACTTACTTCAAAGGATCAGATCCTCATAAAGCTGCTGTAACTGGAGATACTGTAGGTGATCCATTTAAGGATACTTCAGGACCTTCAATGAATATTCTAATTAAGCTATCATGCCTAGTTGGATTAACAATTGCTCCAATGCTCGCTGTAAACGAAGGAACTCATAATTTACAGGCCGAAGCGATTGGTGATTTAACTTCTGTAGAAGACATCAGAGCTCAACTAAGAGCTATTGATGAAACTCCAATGAATGATGAAATCATCACTAACGAAGAATAAAAAATGATTCTAAGGGCTAGAAAATTTAAATTAACTTTTCTAGCCCTTTTAGGTTTTAGCTATCTCTCTTTCCCTTCTTATATTAAAGCTCAAGTACCAAACGAAATATTAGATATTGGTGTAATTCTGCCTCTAAGCGGAGATGCTTCTTACTGGGGAAGTAATCCAAAAAAAGGTCTTGAATTAGCAGTAACTGAGATTAGCAAAGCTAATAAAACTAAAACAATTAATTTACATTATGAAGATGATGCCTGCGATCCTAAAAAAGCAGTAAGTGCATTTCATAAGTTGGTTGATATTGATAAAGTAAAAATTATTATTGGGCCTGCTTGCTCTTCTTCCGCTCTAGCGATTGCCCCACTCGCAGCAAAAAAAGATGTTTTATTACTCGCATTTGCTGAAGCAGATTCCTTAAGTGGGATACCTAATGTTTTTAGACTATGGGCACCTAACGGCAGACAAGCGATCACGCTAGCAAAATATGCAAATAAATTTAATTCTATTGCTACACTGTCGGTTGAAAATGCTTATGGGAATGACCTTACTCGCCTTTTTAAAAAAGAATTAGGACAAGAAAAGAAAATTGTTATCTCTGAAACATATCAAGCTGAAGCAGCTGGAGACCTTAAAACTCAACTTTTAAAGATTAAAAGTAAAAAGCCAGATGCTCTCCTCTTTGTTAGCTATATTAAGGACGGAGCACTACTTGTAAAACAAGCCAAGAATCTAGGCATCACAATTCCTTTAATTGGACCTAGCACAATAAATAACAATGATTTTTATTCTCAACTAAATTCTCAAGCTGATGGAATAATTTTAGCCGACCTGCCAGATACAAGCACAACAGCTTTTAGAGAGAGATGGCAAAAGGAATATAATGAGCCTTGGCCCGGGATGCAAAGTGGTGGATCTTTATTTTATGATATTCTTAAAATCATGAAATCCGCGAATGATTCAGGAGTTGTTACAACAAGTGAATGGAAGGAGTACTTGTTTAAACTTAAAGATTACGAAGGAGAGAGTGGTCAGATTGAGTTTGACAGTAAGGGAGATCTTAAGTTGGAACATGTTTTGTTCAGAGTACATGATAGCAAATCAATACTTCTAGTAGAACCATAGATATTTTAAAAAAGGCTAAGTAAATGATTTTAGTAGACTCAGCAGACCTAGAAATTTTAAAATATTCTATAAAACTACCTTATGTTTCTGGCTTCACGTCTAATCCTAATTTAATGGCTCAAGCACTAACACAGGATGCAATTAGTTATGATAAATATATCGATCATGCTTTAGAACTTTGTAACTTACGCTCATTAGGAATAAATCTTCCTAACTTTCAAATCATGATTCAAGGAATAGGAACCCCAGAACAAATCTCTTCTCAAGCATCACAATATATAGACATAATAAAATCCCAAAATATTGAGACAGATTTGTGGATAAAGCTAATGCCTAATGAATATTCTTTGGCAACAATTAGAGAACTAAATAAAATAGGTTGCAAAACTTTAGTCACAGCGGTCTTCACTGCAACACAAGCTTTACTTGCTATGGAATCAGGCGCTGATGGAATCGCAGTTTATCTTGGTAGAATGATGAAATATGAGAAGCTGTGGGAATCTCAAATTGAAAAAATCACACGTGTCATGACCTCCGCAAACAAGATGTTACTAATGGCTAGCTTCCCAGATCTTGAAACAATCGAAAAAGCACTTAACTACAGCATGGACCTGACAATCCCCCCACGACTACTCGATAACTTACTGAACTCTAGCTATACAGAGGAAGCTGGCAAAAATTTTGATGGTAAGATTATTCTTTCTTGATACAATTTATTCATTAAAAACAGACTCTACATCTCTGGCAGCATGAAGGATACGGATAATTTGGATATTTGCATTCTTAATTCGGTAAAAAATTATGTAATTCTTTATTGGAAAGCTTCTAAGTTCCATGCCAAGCTCTTCCCTTTTCCTCCCAATTTCTGGCGATGCCGCTACGGTATGGCATTTCTCCTGAATCCAATTTATAAAACTTAGGGCGACAGTTGGGTTATCTTGCGCAATAAAATCGTGGATTTCTTCCAAATCCCTTTTAGCTTCAAGGGTAAGTAAAAAAGAACTCATTTTTTAGAATTTACTGCCGCATTCTTTTTACGAAGTTCCGTAAAAACCTGATCACTATCCACAAGTTCACCACGATCGGCTTGATCTAAACCAAGGGCTATATCTTTTTTAAGAGCTTGAAGCTTAAGTTCTTTTAGTTCATCTCTTTCTTCTAAAAGTCTTAGAGCTTCACGAATAACTTCACTAGCAGAGTTATAACGACCAGAAGATACCTTCTGCTGTACTAGTTCTTCAAGTTGAGTGGTAAGAGAAACATTCATGTCTTAATGATAACAGGCTTTGTTATCAAATGTCAATGATCGTTATTGATAAACTCATTCTCGAATCCTAAGTTCATAACTAGTGGCATAGTCACTCCTTTAACTATCTAATATTATTAATTAAATAACTTTCTTACCGCTGAGGCCGAGTTACTAACTATTTCGTCAAGCCAATGAAATCGTCCAACTACCGTCCCAAGAATGGGCCGATGTATTTCTCAAATGTTTGATTGAATGGTGGCTTACCCCACCATTTCCAGTGCTCGGGCATTGAAGGGCCGATAGGATGGGTGACAATTTTTGCTAGATCGGATGCCCGTGATTCACCAGAAACTCGCGTGACGAGAATTGGCTCCAAGTGCCAATGATTCATCTCATCTATAATAGAGTAGACGTGCACTACATTCATGGATTCCAATGACATTCCTAATTGATCTCTAATCAACCGAACCGCACAATCCTCGAACGACTCTCCGAACAACATTAAACCATGAGGAAATCTCACCGCTCTCGTTCCAAGCTTGTCATGCCGTGGCAAACCTTCTGCCCAATCCACTAGAACATACTCACCGCCTTTCACTGTAATACAGTGTGGCGCTATATGTGTCCCACCCACTACCTCTCTAGTTATCGTTGGCCCAAAGTTAGATTCACCTTCAAGAGGCTGAAAATCAGATGCTAGAGCAAGATCGTTGGTGTGATAAGCTTTCATTTTAATCCCAAAAAAATAGCTCAGAATAATTCTATCAATAAATATACTTCATCCTTCTTTCAAACCATTCAGCTAAAAGCAATTTCTTTTTTTTAAGAGCTTGAAGCTTAAGTTCTTTTAGTTCATCAAGTTGGTGAATCACAATAAATACATTATACGCTTCGCTTGCTTGAAATAAAATCTTCCACCACCGATCTAAAAGTTTTTGGATCTATCGCAGGGAATTTTACCAAATCTAGTTCTATTTCTTCAAATAGCGACATTAATCTATCAAGTTGGATAAGTTTTGCGCTGATCATTTCATCTACGTCTGCAATATCCCTTTCAAAAGCGCGCTCTAATTTCGATAACGCTTGCGCGTAAAAATCATAATGATAGTAGTTTACCTTTCCATGCCGGACGATAAACTCAGATCGATCCTGCCAACCCGGTAAAGCAGGTATGAAGTTATCAGGTGATGCCAATTCAATATTCAATGACATCCTATCTTTAAGACTAGAAATTACTTTATAAGCCTCTGAATCTGGGATAACTTTCAAATCTATATCGTGCGTTGAAACTCTCCAACCATAAAAAATCGCGGAAGCTCCACCCAAGATATAAACATTACACTCAGTCCTAAAAGACTTAGCAAATTCTTTGAAGAAATTGTCTAAAATATCTTTGGAAACTTGCGTACGCATTTACTATTGAACTCTAATTTGATGTTCTAGTGATTTACAAAAACTTATAAGTCTACGATTTAGAGCGTTAAACTTAGAATGCGCTCCATCTCCGAATTCAGATTGCAAAAATCCATACATCTGACTCACTGCATCAGGTGGGCGCAGTCCACCTAAGTTAATCCCCAACTTTGCTAATTTAGACTCTGCTGAATAAAGAAGTGCTGTAAAATATGACTCTCTATTGAGACTAATATCCAACAGACCTTTTTCAATAAGCTCGTATCCAGGTAGATTTTGCATCTTTAAACTATAAATGAATTATAGCTTTTATTCAATCAGGTTCATTGGTACTTGTAGAATTCAACGAATATATTACAGCCTACCAACTTCTCTAAGTATATGATGCCTAAGCCTCTCAAACTACTACTATATACATCCGCCTATTTGATTATTTTAATTAAATATTTTAGTGTAAAACTTGTTCTTTTAAATTGGAATCTGGGTAGACGTTATTAGACGGTTCCTTCATTTGTTGCCATAGCGACAGACGAAGGAACCTCGCCCCTATGGTAGGGGAAGGAGGTTATTTTTGATGTTTTTGTCCTAAGGAAATTCTCATGCACCACTTTCAATGTAACCTCGTTGCGCTAGGCAGAAATCCCTCTTTACAGACCTTTCTAGGTTCATCAGTTGCGTTATATCTTGGTTCTGAGCTCGAAGCGACCAATAAACCATTTTGCATCACCAAATATGTGATCTCTGTTAATGGAGTATTGAAAAGTGGAATTGCAATATCTGTAGACTGCATCGATCAACTGTCTTTCCTTAATGTATATAATGAGGACGATAAAATCCTAGCGCCTTTGAATTCAGCCGACGATCCTTATAGAAACCCGATTCTCGACTGCAAACCCGGCAAGGAAGTCTCTTTTCTAAGCTGGGCAGAAGTGAAAGATCTGGCTTCCGTTGCTCATTGAGAAATGAATGCGAATCCCTACCATTACGGCGCGGGGTTCGCTTTCTCTACACATAAAGTAATCTATTTGTCTAATAACTTGGAAAAACTGATCTACCTCAACATACTCAATCTCTCTTCCAACATATCAGGATTATGTTCATAACCCTTTAAAGTATGTTGAAGAGCGTGAGGGTCGAGGTCTAGATGCTGGGCTACCCAGGCGAAACTAAATGCTCTTGTTGGTGTCATCTTACCAAAGAGCCATTGGCGTGCACTTCTTACAACGTGCCGATCGCATTGTGCTGAACCAAATGCATCACATATAGCCCTTGCTAACACAGCAGCAAGAAGATTTCTTTCTGGTTTTACTACACGGGCAGAAGAACTTACTTCAGTTTCTTCATTTCCCCCAACTCGAAATCTAGCAGTTGACATAGGCAAATAGTATAAATGTAAAAGATCAGTTAATTTGTTAATTAAGGAGTTTGCATATTCTTTCGATACTCTCGAAAAACAGCAACATCCTCAACAATAATCCTAAAACAATTCACCCTCTTAGGTGCTTCGTTTTAAGTATCTTAAAGTATTACCCTTCAAACTTCAGAGTGTCAACAACTTCATAAATTAAAAAACAAAAAATACTCCTAAATTAGACACAATTTAGGCTTTACCTTAAAACATATTGCGAATAATGTGAGGAGAAGCTCCTAAATTTAAAATTTAAATGAACCTAAAAGAAAATAATACCAATAAAAAGCCTTTAAATATTGCCTTAATCGTCCTGTTAATTGTTCTATTCCTAGAGGCAAAGCTAATTTTACTCGGCTTAAAAGATCCGAGTATGTGGACATCAATAGTAGTTTCTTCATTTCAAATTCTTATTGTTGCAGCCGTTAGCGTGTACTGCATAAAAAAAAATTAAATTAGATAACAAAAAGTCTTTTCTAGTTTCTTTCTATATGCTATACAACTAGCGAACAGAACAAACTAAAGAACTTGGTGACAACTATGAATTTTTCCCTAGCGCCGGTACAGAGGCAAGCACTTGAATTTCTTAGGAATTTCATTTCAGAGCATGGATTTGCTCCAACTTTAAAAGATATCGCTGAGTTTCTTGGCGTAAAGTCTGCCTCCACCGCACACTTCCACCTTTCCCGTCTTGAACAGAAGGGGTTCATTAAGAAAGGTCTTCAAGGAGCTATAGAGCTTGTTGATGGCCCATCTGATGACCCCCTTTTCTCAGGATCACCCTACTCTGTTCCACTACTAGGCCTAATTGCAGCTGGTGCTCCAATTGAAGCCATAGAAGATAATAGTGTACAGATAGAAATTCCATCTCAGTATTTCTCTAAAAATAGAGAAATATATTGCCTTCAGGTAACTGGAGATTCGATGATAGATGCCCATATCATGGATGGAGACATTATTATTGTAGAGAAGAAAAATACCGCAGATGATGGTCAGATTGTGGTAGCGACTCTTCCTGATGGAACTTCTACATTAAAAACATTTAGGCGTTTAAAAGGTGGTAAGGTCATGTTAATACCTCACAATCCTCAGCATAAACCTCTGACAGTAGATTCCGTAGATATTCAAGGTAGATTACTAGGATTAATTAGAGAACTTCATTAAACCTTGGAAAACTTAGCTGACTTAGTGCGATATAAATATTAAAGATATTAAAGTGGTAAAATAGGAGAATAAAATGAAAAAGAATACAAAAGAGACAATGGAAGAGACCGCAATTGGAAGCTCCGAAAGAGAGAAGGCTCTCCTTTCAGCTCTTTCAGTAATTGAAAAGAACTATGGGAAAGGCACTATCATGCGCCTTGATAAAAAGAAAAATGACGATCCAATTGAAGTTATTTCTACTGGATCTATAGGCCTTGATCTCGCAATTGGTATCGGAGGAATTCCAAAGGGTAGAATTATTGAAATTTATGGCCCTGAATCATCCGGTAAAACTACTCTTACTCTTCACCTTACAGCAGAAGCTCAAAAGCAAGGTGGAACCGTTGTTTTTATTGATGCAGAACATGCGCTAGATCTTAAGTATGCGGCTAAACTGGGAGTAAACGTAGAGAAACTTTTAATCAGTCAGCCAGATTCTGGTGAGCAAGCTTTAGAAATTTGTGAAACTCTAGTTAGATCAAATGCTGTTGATCTAGTTATTGTAGATTCAGTAGCAGCTCTAACTCCTCAAGCTGAACTTAATGGAGACATGGGAGATTCCCTTCCTGGCTTACAAGCTAGGCTTATGAGTCAGGCTTTAAGGAAGTTAACTGCTGCCGTATCAAAAACAAACACTTCTATAGTTTTCATTAACCAAATCAGAATGAAAATCGGCGTAATGTTCGGTTCTCCTGAAACAACTACTGGTGGTAATGCCCTTAAATTCTATTCATCTTTAAGAATGGATATTAGAAGAATTGGTGCTATTAAGGATAGAGATGAAGTAGTTGGTAGCAGAACTAAAGTTAAGATCGTTAAGAATAAAGTTGCTCCTCCTTTTAGAGAAGTTGAATTTGATATTATCTACAATGAAGGGATTAGCTTATCTGGGGAACTTGTTGACCTTGGTGCTAAAGTAGGAGTCATTGATAAGGCTGGCGCTTGGTATGCATTTAAGGGTGAGAGAATTGGGCAAGGTAGAGAAAGTGCTAAGCAGTTCTTGAAGGATAATCCAGCCATCATGACTGAAATAAGATCATTAATCTTAGATAGTGCGGGGATTGATGGATTTTCTCTAACTTCAGATGACTCTGATGATGAGCCTAAATTGAGTGTAATCGATGGTGGTAAGGATGACGAAATTTAGGAATCAAAGGAAAATACTAAATTAAAGTCACTAAAAAGCCCTCTTGATGAAATCAAGAGGGCTTTTTTATTGTTAGTATTTAAAACTGTTATAATGACTCTTTAGAGTCGGGGTTTACTGTATCACCGATATCAGTATTATCAGTTACAACATCCCTATAAGGGATTAGCACCAACGGTAGCATTCCAACTTCTACTGGAATGTACTCTGGACGCTCATATAAAAAGTTACTAATAAGCCAGTCTAAATCTGGATCATCAGCCTCATGGGGATAAAACGGTCTTGCCATAAAGGTTATTTCCTCCTCTTCCTTGAGTAAACTACCACGCGTGAATATTATTACCGCACAAACCCCACTACTACACATAAAGAGGGTATCGACAGAGTACGGATAAATCTAAATAGAATACTTCTAGAAAATTTTAATACTGTATTTTCAGGAACTTAGAAAAAACACTAAAAAGTAGCGCGGCTAAATACTAGCCCCAAGGAAAAAGGCTCAAGATGTCCGAATAACTCAACTAGTTGTCCGCAACATTCAGCACCAAATTCATACCCTATTGACAAAGTTCTTAAAAATTAGCAGACTTAAAAGCATATTTTTAGATAAATGTTCTAAAACGAGCAATTATCTAAGGGCGATAGCGAATAAAAGGTTTTAGAAATGGTGAAGAAGTTTTGCTTAATGAATGTTCTCAGCTTGGTGTAAGTTGCTTCAAGTGACTTATAGTAACCTGAGAACGATTCTTAGGCTTAAAAACTTCTGGGCACCAGAGAGGATTTTAAGTGTTTTAAGGATTTGGTGCATGGAGCTGTAAGGAATGTCGACGACAATGGAGATGCCCGTCAAGGCAAAGCTTGACTCCTTTTTTGGTAAGGCACAGGATCACGAAACCGTGAGCCTAACGCCTCTTCGAAAATGTTTCATTGTAACTGGGGCTTCTCAAATACGCTTCTTGCGGAACGTCTTCCAAGGTTCAATGAATTTGGATCCTGAACGTAACGGCGTACGAGGGATGACCGGAACAGTTAGTTACAATGAAGGAAGTCAAACACTTTCATATCAGAATGAAAATTTGAGCGAACCTCTCACTTGCGAACTCTGATGATTGTAACTTGATGGACATCGAAGGGGTGGTAACGAAAACGATATCGCTATCGCCCCTTTTCATTTTAATTTGTTAAGCACTGCTTTAACTAGCTCGCTACGATCTTCAACAATTACCTTAGCTCCTGAAGCTTTACAAACAGAGTCTAAATAATCACGAAGTAAGAATAAATCTTTCAGGGAAATATCTGTGAATATATTTTTTAAATGTAATGTTCCACCCTTTCTAAGTATCGGGATTCCGTCTTTAATTAACTGGATTAAAGCAAATTGATCTCCAGGAAGGTCCCTCACCTTAGCACCGATCTTTAAACCACCAATAGCTACACTCTTATAAGCCTCCCCGATCTTATAAACCTCTTTTACAAAACCAAAATTATGCAGCACATCAACAATTGTCATGTTATAAATCTTACGGAAACTTACTCCGTGAATTTCCACATCATCTAAGTATTCAGACAAACCAGAATAAGAACAAACTTCACAAGCATTACCAGAACACCTCTCACAAATAAAACGAGAAGACGCAGAATTGAAATCATCCAACTCCAAACCACGCATCTTTGCAACTGGATGTAAAAGAAACAAATTCTTTACCGCCTGCATCAAGCCAATATAATTACCCACGAAAGTATCCTGCCTAACTCTCTGCTGCTTAGGTGCAATCTCATCTATCGATAAAAAATAATCAGACTGAGGTTTTTTACCATTAACTAAATAAACCAAAGAAGAATTAAATCTCTCTCTAAACTTACTTAAAGGAATACCTCTCCTTGTAGTAGAAGACCCAATAAACTTATTCCCAACTACAGAATAGCTATCAACAACAAATACAACCCTACCATCATCTCTTAAGAAAGAAATTAAATTACTTAAAGCACGCCTATAGGAACTGGAAAATGACCTAAAAACACCAACCAAGGCACAAGGACCATCTACTGAGACAATCTCATAGGCAATTCTTAAATACCGAATCAATTCCGGATCTTTTATAGATAGAAACTCCTCATGACTATACTCTGCTATCCTTAATAAATTAAGAATAGACCTCTCTGCTTCAGTCTGAGCGAAATCCATAAAACGCGTCTTATTAAGAATACACTTAGCAATCCGCTTACACTGAGAACAAAACATCACATCTGATTTTGTAAAAATCTCAGAAAAAGAATCATCGAAAACTTGCACAACATAAGAAAAATCAACAGACACAGAATATAAATCAGCGATATCCATGATAGGATATAACTTCTCTCCTACCTCTAGATCCGAAATAATTACAGGCAAAAATGAATCATGGATGGAAAACCGACCCCTCTCAGGAATAAAAAACTCACTATACCTCAATGACCTTACCTCAGAGACATCTGTAACAGATCGACCCTCATCTAAAAGCAAAAACGAAGAAGCATTTAAAGAATTAACTGAGGAACAACTAGCTTTACAACATGAAGAAAAACGTGAAATTCTATCATCTTCCAAAAGGAAAGATAATTTACTAGTTTTCAGAATTTCTATCAGCAAATCTTGCTGAATCTCAGAGGCATAGGAAATTAATCTTGTGAAAGGGGGAAGGCTACTTTCACTATGTGTAATTAAGTTACAAGATAATTGGCCGCTGGCTAAAAATTTTATAACTTGTGCCTGATAATCAGATTCTGAACTTAAAAACTGACTTAAGCCAAAAGAAGATTCTATAGGGATAAAATAATCAAACTCTTTATCCCTATTTGTCATTTCTCAAAACTAAGAAGCGATTAGCTTTTCGGCCTGATCTAATTTCTCTTTAAATACAGCCTGATATGCATCTAAATCCTTATCCGACCCTGCTTCAAACCGAGTAACAATAGATGCTTGAGTATTAGAAGCTCTGGCAAGTCCCCATCCATTATCAAACTTTACTCTCACACCATCAAGAGTATCAACTTCATAGTCCTTAAAAAGCTCTACCAATTTATCAACAAGTTTAAA
>JBILFC010000333.1:0-3067 GCA_044351785.1 Bdellovibrionota bacterium | reverse complement strand
CTTGATGATTTACCTGAAATTGCTACCAATAACTTTAGGCAAGTAGTCTCACAGACTCCGGGGCTGATGGTCAGTGAAGTAACCAATGAGAGTTTAGTTTCTATAAATTATAGAGGACTTGGCGATCCTCATGAAACTTTTAATTTAATGTTATTGCAGGACGGGATTCCATTAAACGTAGATCCATATGGATATCCTGCCGCATACTATGCAACTCCCACTGACTATGTTCAAGAAGTGCAATTCACTAGAGGAGGCTCAGCTTTACAATTCGGACCCTTACCAGGAGGCGCTTTAAACTTTACTACTAGAGATCCAAGAACAGATAGAGAATTCGGATTTAGAACTAAGCAGTTGTTTGGTTCCAAAGGCTTATATTCTACTTACAATGAAGCATCTGGTACTAAAAATGGTATTCAGTATCTTGCCACCTACCACCATAGAGAGAGTGAGGGCTTTAGGGATGTTAATAGTGACTATAAGTTAGACTTTGGTTCAATTAAAGTGGGCGGAGAACTATCTTCAAGAACAAAACTTATGTTTCAACAGGATATGTATGATTCAGCTTTCGGAGAGGCTGGAGGATTAACTTTAGAAGAAGGAGAAGGGCTTGCTAGTTATAATCAGGATAGATGGCAGAGTACACTAAAGTTCGATACGTTAAGTGTGAGACGTTATGTATCATCATTAACTATGACCCATGAAGTATCTAAGGATACCGGAATATTAGCTAAAGCTTGGGGTGGATATATCGCTAGAAATTCTAAGAGACAATCCTACGGAACAGCAGCGAGCTTCGGTGGAATTGCAAATGGAGAGACCAATATTATTCAGCTTCAAGAATTTAAAACGGCAGGATTCTTTGCAAGAGCTCACCATGACTGGTCTTTATTAGAGGAAGGGGATTCCACCTTGGCCGGTGGAGTACAAGTTTACGGTGTAGATTCTCCATTTAATCAAGAAAAAGGCGCTACTGCAGATGCTGAGGTAGGAGACTTAACAAGGAAAATTGATCGATCTACTTTAGTATTTTCTTCTTATGTAGAGAATAAATTTTCATTCGGAGATTTTAATGTCACTCCTGGCATAAGGCTAGAAAGTATTAACCAATCTATCGATGAGAAGTTTAGATCAGATTCTGTTCTCTTGAGAAGTACAGATTCTAATAATGTAGTGCCTTTGCTTGGATTGGGAATGGGGTATGATTTAACTGAAAAGTTAGAGTTGTATGCCAATGCATCCCAAGCATATAAACCTATCACTTATCAAGATACTTTACCACTTGGTCCAACCGATGAAGTATCATCTGATATAGATGAATCAAAGGTTCAGAATTATGAAGTTGGCTTGAGAGGTGATCCTTTATCATTCTTAAATTTCGACGTCAGTGCATTTTATCTAACATTCACAAATCAATTCGGTCGTGTTGGAAATGTCATAGGTAATACTGGTAGAGGTAGATACTACGGTCTAGATGCTTCAACTCAAGTGTCACTGCTTGATATGTTAAGTTTAAAAGAAGAGGCAAAAGACTTTGGTAAGTTTAGTCTTTATGGGAATGCGTCAATATTAAATGCTGAGTTCAATGGTGGGAAGTTAGATAACCTAACTCCTCAGTATGCACCTGATTATTTAATAAGATCAGGATTTGTTTATGAACCTTTAGAGAATACTCAGATTGGCTTCTTGGGTACATTTGTGGATTCCCATTTTGCGGATGATGGTAATACAGCTAATAGGTTTATACCTTCATATAAGGTGTGGGACTTAACAGCTGATATCTCTGTATGGAAGGATAGGCTAAGTATAACTACTGGAATTAATAACATATTTGATGAAAATTATTATTCTAGAATAAGAAGTAACGGTATAGATCCTGCGCTACCTAGAAACTATTATTTAGGCTTTAATGCTTATTTCTAGAGACTTAAGAGGGGGCCAGTAGGCCCCCTTTTTTTAGAGTAAATTTTTGCTGATATCTATATCTTAAGTCTAACTCTACTGCTAGAATTCCAGCACACTTATATGGAGTTACTAAATGAAAGCACTAGTTTTAAAAGAATATATGAAGTTGTCTTATGAGGAAGTTCCAATGCCAGAAGTTGGAACGGATGAAGTACTTATTAGAGTTAAGGCTTGTGGAATATGTGGTAGTGATGTTCATGGTATGGATGGTAGTACTGGTAGAAGACAACCTCCCGTAATAATGGGCCATGAAGCTGCTGGAGTAATTGATAGAGTAGGTTCTCAGGTTACTGATTGGAAAGTAGGAGATAAGGTTACATTTGATTCAACTGTAACTACTAAACCTGATTTTTTCTCTCAGAAGGGTTTATCTAATTTAAGTGATAATAGAAAAGTTCTTGGAGTATCCTGTGGGGACTACAGGCAGAACGGAGCTTTTGCGGAATTCGTAGCTGTTCCTCAGTCCATATTATATAAAATGCCGGAAGGTTTGTCTTTTGAGCACGCTGCAATGACAGAACCGGTATCAGTTGCATTTCATGCGGTTGATATGATGCCTTTGAGTATTAATGATACGGCTTTAGTTGTAGGATCTGGGATGATAGGCCTCCTAGTTATTCAAGCCCTAAGAGTAAAGGGTTGTGGAAATATTATTGCTGTTGATTTAGATGAAAACAAGTTAAGTCTAGCTAAGCAATTGGGAGCAGATTATGGTTTGCTTGCAAATGATCCTGAAATTGTAAGTAAAATAAAAAATCTATCTTCAGGTAGAGGGGCTGATCTCGCTTTTGAAGTAGTGGGGATTACTCCTACAGTTAAACTTAGTATTGAGGGTGTAAGGAAGGGAGGCAGCGTATCTTTAGTTGGTAATCTTTCTCCATCAATTGAACTTCCTTTACAGTCTGTTGTTACTAGGCAGATTAAATTATTTGGTTCATGTGCGTCCGCTGGTGAATATCCAGCATGTTTAGAGATGTTGCAAAGAGGAAAGATTCAAGTTGATCCTTTTATTAGTGCAGTAGCACCACTTAGTGAGGGTGCTGATTGGTTCAATCGTCTTTATAATAAAGAGGATGGTCTAGTAAAAGTAATTCTTAAGCCC
>JBILFC010000241.1:0-4746 GCA_044351785.1 Bdellovibrionota bacterium | reverse complement strand
ATAGCTCTTTAGTCTCTCCTGGATATATTCTTAGTTTGAATCTAGACTTGACCCCTTCGTGTGTCGTAATGCTATCAACTTCAAGAAGACTCCCCTCTTCTTCTTGAGATAATGTATTGTTTATTAAGATTGTGGAAGCAAAGGTTAACTGGCTCTGAATCAGAATTGGTAGCAGGGCGACACATTTATAAATTACTTTTTTTCCGGCAGGTGACATTTATTTAGATTTGATCCAAAGTTTTCCTTGACTGACCTCGGCTACTAACTTAACCCCAGGGTCTACCTCTATTATAACCGAACTGTCTAATTCTGTTTCCTCTGCCTTGATATAGACAAAACCCTTAAAGGAATCAGGGGGATACTGAGGTAGGCTAAGGTGAGAGGCTCTTAGTTTGGTCGCTGGGAGTTCTAAGACATATTTAGATTCTGAGACCTGTTTTAAGTTAAAAGTATCTATCTGACTAATAGATACCGCAATAGAGCTTTGTATATTGTCAGACGTTGTCTGAAATACGACATTCTTTAGGACTGCTTTTTTAGTTAAGCTATTTTTTTCCATATCAAGAATTGCCTGATCGATGTCTCTTAGTGGCTTTGTGCTAGATGGGGTATTTGATTCTGGGATGGAAGTAATTGTAGGAGTGGGGAGAGTTTTTTGTGTAGTAGCTTCAGGGAGTTCAACTTCTATTTTATCCTGAGTTTGTTCTGGAGTAGAGAAGTCTTTGGTAATTTCTTCCTCTAATTCTATAGGAGTAGAAGTTGGCTTCCTGATCGGTTTAGGTGTTTCTTGGATTATTTCTTTTGTTGGTGTTGCGGTTGGGGTAGCTTCGGGGGTAGGAGTTTTTGTAGGTTCTTCGATTATGGGTTCATTTGTGTCATTGGAAGTACCGTTTAGATTAAATAAGTACTCGTACTTTGATACATTAGGATCTGATTTGTTTTCTTCACCGAATTTCAAATTACTAACTGATGGTTTAATATCAAATACTATTCGCGTTTTGTCTTTATGGATACCTACTCTGATCTTTTGCACGATAGTGCCATTTAATTCAATCGAACGAGCAGTTTTAGATGGAACACCTAGGACATCTATGAAGAATCGAGTTGGTGATTCTACTATTTCAGCGTGAATCTTTAATGGTCCTTGTTATTATTATTTTCTAAGAGCTTAAAATTAAAGCCGTCAAATGCAATTTCTTTATTCGCAGGACTTGCTGCAACGGTTGAGCTTATCGTTAGAAGAATGAAGCAAATAGTTAGAACGGATTGTTTTAATTTTCTAAAATTCATGTTTAATTGTATGCGGAGTATAACTAAACTATACTTTAGTAATTTTAGTGGGTTATGGCAATAATACAATTTTATAATTTAAATTGTGCTGGCACTTCTTAGTTTCTCAAGCGTATCTTGAGATTTAGCGGCCTCAAATGCGATTGCTTGGAAGCGTTTTAGGAAAACATAATGAGCCGCTTGATATTTAGATGAGAGCCTAACTGTTCTTCCGATAAGATCGGTGTGACAAACTCTAGTCTTGCGCCTCCTCGTTTCTCAGATAACAATAGGAAGCCACTTCTAAGTAAAACAATCCATACTTCTTTCTGCTTACTGGAGTTCTCATTTGTGTCAAAGCTGATACTTTGACTTTGGTAGTGCATTTCTTCATCTTCTCTGTTTGAAAAAATTTCTTCAAATTGGCCTTTATATATAAGAATAATGTCTATATCGGGTAAGTTTAAACCATGAGCGTATCTTCTAGCAACCGTTCTTACGGCAAGATAGGCAAGAATCATTGATGGTTTTCCGTTCCTCCAAGTTTGACTACTAAAAAGAGGGAAAACAAAGAAGCCGCTAGCTAGAGCTACTACCAAGAACCAGATATTATCCAAGCCGTAGCCGACGCTACTAATTACAAAAATACTGATTGTTGCAGAGATAATGCCTGAGGCTTGAGATTTACTAATGAGTTCAATCCGCTCCTCAAGTGCAACTGAGTTCCAGATATCTTCGATTACTAGTGAGTAGGTAGCTTTTGCCACTTTTAATTTACTTTAAGAGGAAAATTATTCTCTATTGTTCTGTTGGAAAACTTATAAGTAACTGAAATTATACAGTACCCAAGTTTTCATACGTTCTTTAATTCAGTCTTCGTGCCAAGTTTTAGAAAGAAAGTGCAATATTCTCTAATTTTTACGAAAACCTATGTAGGGCCTCTAAATGGGGCAAAATAATTAGAAATATTAGGTGAAAATATGGTTTCTTTAGTTGAAAGTGTAACAGTCTTGGGTGTGGAAGCGATTCAAGTAGGAGTAGAAGGGGAAATAGTTAGTTCTTTAAGGAGGTTTTCTATAGTGGGTCTTCCAGATGGGATTGTTAAAGAGGCGAAGGATAGGGTGAAGTGTGCAATAGAGAATAGTGGATTCCAGTTCCCTACTGGGGAAGTTATCGTTAGTCTTTCTCCTGCGGCGCTTCCTAAGATGGGAAGTGGATTTGATGTGGCGATTGCGCTTAGTATCTTAGCAGCTCAAGGGATTCTTACGAGTGAAGATTTATATGGATATATTTTTGTAGGAGAGCTTGCATTAGATGGTAGAATAAAAGCTGTCGGAACTGAAGTCGCTACTTTATCATTAGTAAATGATCTTGAAGAGGTAACTCTTGTTTGTTCTTCTGAGGCTTCAGGCATCCTCGGATTTTTTCCTGAAATAAATTCTAAGGTAGTCAGTACGCTATCTGAGTTAGTCAGTTCTCTTCGGTCTGGAAATTTTCACCGTGAAATTAAAAGGCCTATTATAGATAAGGAAGAAAAAGAAGATGTTCTAGATCCTTTTCTTGATGTAGTCGGGCATGAGGTTGCAAAGCGCGCATTGATAGTAGCCGCTGCGGGAGGACACAATATATTAATGGTTGGTCCTCCGGGGTCTGGTAAAACTATGTTGGCAGAAAGGCTCTCAAAGATATTACCTAGTCTTGAGAGGGATGAGCTAATGGAAGTAAATAAAATATATGGAATGCTTAGAAATACTGGCATTGCTTCGGCTAAGGAGATGGGGCTAGTCTGGGATAGGCCATTTAGGAGTCCACATCATTCCACTAGTGTCGCAGGACTTATTGGTGGGGGATCAAATCCGATACCGGGAGAAGTGACGTTGGCTCATAGGGGAGTTCTGTTCTTAGATGAATTTCCTGAAATTCGTAGGGATGCATTAGAGTGCTTAAGAGAGCCTTTAGAGAATAGGTCGATAAGTATTACTAGGGCGAAATTTCGTTTGAAATATCCAAGTGATTTTATTTTAGTCGCTGCAATGAATCCTTGTCCATGTGGGAAAAGGGGCGCTAGTGATGAGCGACGTAAGGAAAAGGTGCGATTTAATAAAAGATGTGAGTGCTCAGATCAATTAGTTAAAAAATATGCGGGGAGAATTTCCGCTCCAATCTTAGATCGAATTGATGTTCAGTTATGGATACCTGTAGTTCCTCCTAGTAGTATTCATGGTGCGGAGTTGGAGATGTTTAAATTAAAAGGTGAAGGGCCAGTTGATATCGTGAAACGTGTAAGAAAAATGCAATTTGAAAGATTTAAATCTCATAGGAAATTAAATGCGTCAATGAAGTCAGCAGATTTGAAGTTGTTCTGCGAGATGAGTAAAGAGGCTCGTGAACTTTTAGAAAATGCTACTGAGAAGTATGGGTTAAGTACTAGAGCTTATACAAGGATGCTTAAGTTAGCGAGGACCATTGGTGATATTGAAGAGGCTGAGCAAATTGAATTAACCCATATTGCAGAAGCTATAAGTTACCGAGTAGATATGTTATCGCATGTGTCTTAGGGTTCGCTATTTATTTTCTTCAGGTTTAAGTTTTTCCTCCTCACGCAATTCCTTCAAGTGTTTATTAGCATTTGCAAGTATTGCTTTATCCGCGAGTGAGGTTGCATAGTTAATCGCGGGTTCGATAGTTTTGTTGGGTATCCCTAGGTATAATAGTCCGAATAATATTAGTAAGCCATATTTCTCAAGGCTAGCGACTTTTCTTGCTAGATCAATTGGTAAGATTCCAACGAGTATTCGACCTCCATCTAGAGGTGGGAGTGGGGTTAAATTAAATACAGCTAGCACGAGATTAATTATGATGGAACCTACTAGCCAAGCTGCAACTAAAGTCTGAAAGATATAATGATCGGGAAGATCAAAAATTAATTGATAAGAGATGTAGGCTAAAATGAAATTAGTAATTGGTCCTGCTACGGCAACTAGTGCCATGCCCTGTCTGGGGTTCTTAAAATACATGGGATTAACGGGAACAGGCTTTGCTCCTCCGAATA
This sequence comes from Bdellovibrionota bacterium, assembly GCA_044351785.1. Classification (GTDB taxonomy): domain Bacteria; phylum Bdellovibrionota_C; class UBA2361; order SZUA-149; family DAOLCO01; genus JAIYCX01. Next base: position 425 of record JBILFC010000241.1, on the reverse strand, counting down.
CTACCGGTGATCCGATTAGGATTAAAATCCCTGGTAACAAAATACTAAGTTTGAAATCTATATGTTTGATGGGGTTTAGCGTAATGCGTCCTAACGTTTTAGCGGTAGGATCTCCTAACTTCCATGCGACATATCCGTGAGCAACTTCATGCAGAATAATTGCCAAGAGAAATGGTGGGGCAAATATGATAAAAGATTGGATGAATTGTAGCATTAGATTTAAGTGATTCTTTTTAATAGATAAGGGTTAGAATGACTATTCTTTAATTTATTCTATCGAGATGATGTAGGATGATATTATAATACAAAAATTATTTAAAGTATTTAGCAGGACTCATGAAAATAAAAGTTAAAACACCCTTAGTCGAGTTAGATGGAGATGAGATGACTAGAGTAATCTGGTCGTTTATTAATGATAAGTTAAT
>JBILFC010000045.1:0-15639 GCA_044351785.1 Bdellovibrionota bacterium | reverse complement strand
ATTTTTTCATCTGCTATATATTTGATCTTACTCTTCTCTCCCATTAGATCTTCTGGCAATCCTATGACTTCTAAGAACTCATAGTCCTGATGACTAATTCTAATAACAAGACCTTTCTGAGCACCAAGTTCACTTAATGCTCTTCGTATTACATCAACGATATATTCAGGTTTCACTTCAGCGGTGGTGCTTAGAATCCGCTTTGAAATATCCAGTGCTAAAGTTACAGCCTTTTTCTCTAAATCTGATAATCTCTGATCTAACTCTGACTTAATATTAGAAGTAATCTCCCCTAAAGTCCCAGAAAGAGCTTCGTATCTTTCAATGATCCCAGACTGTGCCTCTAATATTCCTTCCTGTAAACCTGCTTGCCTTCCCTCTTCAAAAGCTTGCGCCCGAATTTCAGCTATTAACTCTTCATTCATTACGGGCGCTAATTCTTCTACTTCCTCTAAAACCTCACCATATTGAGGTTTTTGCCTTAGATGAGCATCAAACTGCTCAAACATAGGATCAAATGCCAAGCCCTCGTTCTCCATTACTTCTAAGTTAATAGCTTTAAAAGTGGGATTCCTATCTAATGTTTCTATCCCCTCCCACTGAGAAGCTCTATACGGAGTCGGTCTATAGTCCCTCTGAGATAGACAGATCTCTTTCTCACCAGATGTTTCTACTTCTTCTATTGCATTCTCAATTGTCATAATTTATACCTATACCAACACATCATCACCACCACTGGCGATAGCGATCTTACCTTCAGCCTCAAGACGTCTAATAACATCGATAATTCCTTGTTGAGCTTTTTCAACATCTTTAAGAGGTGTTGGTCCAAGTGAATCAAGATCATCTCTAAGCATTTCCGCAGCTCTTTGAGAAATATTTCTAAATAGAAGATCTCTAAGTCCTTGAGAAGCAGTTTTAAGAGCAAGCACAAGTTGATCTCTCGGAACTTCCTTAAGAATAGTCTGAATTGCCTTGTCATCAATCTTACCAACATCTTCAAATGTAAACATAAGATTACGTATTTCATCAGCAAGCTCTGGGAAGGCTTCTTCAATTTCCGCTAAAATTCTTTCTTCATTATTTCTCTCTACAAAGTTAAGGATATCAGCTGTAGCTTTAGCACCACCTAACTTTTCATCTTCACCCATACTAACACCTCTAAGCTGAGATCTAAGAACTTCTCGAACTTCATCGACTACATCACTCTTAACGTGTTCTAACTGCGCAATCCTAACTAATACATCAGTTTGAAGATCTTCGCCCATTTTACCAAGCAACTCAGCAGCCATATCTGGGCCCATCTTCGTCATTAAAAAAGCAATTGTCTGAGGATGCTCAGATTGTATAAAGTTATCAACGATATTAGGTGGAATATCATTAATCAAAGTTGATAAAGGTTCTTTCCTACTTCCAGTTACATACTCTAATAAAGAATCACCCGCATCATTTCCAAACGCGGATCCAATAACGTCTTTAGCAAATTCCCTACCATCAACAACCATTCTCTCAGATGCTCTAAGCATTATTGAGAACTCACCTGCAATGGTCTTTTGCATTTCACGGTCTACTTCATGAACCGCCATGAAAGCTCTACTAAGTTTCTTAACTTCAGACTCACTTAAGTGCTTCATTACTTCAGCCGCTAGGTCTTTCCCTAGAGACATCAGTACTACAGCTGCTTTAACTAAATTATTTGATTCCACTACTTTTAAACTCCTTAAGTCCGATTACATTCTACCGTCATTTAACCAGTATCTAATTAATAGAGCTGCTTGTTGAGGATTATCCTTCACAAGTCTAGAGTTATCAGATAGCAATCCTTCTAACTCTTCGATATCGACAGCCGGAGCCACCTTCTCTGGGATAGAAGACAACTTAGCTCTTTCTGCTTGCAACTCTGCTTCAAGTTCTTCAACACCTGCTGGAAGTAATCTACTTAAGTCAACTTCAGCATCAGTTGGAGTTACTAAGAACTTGACTAAAGGCTTCATCACAAACATGAATACCGCGAAGAATAGAACCACCGCAGGTACCCATGAAAGGAGATTCATTTTCAACTGATCATTTTCACTAGCATTTAACATCTCCTCAATTCCACTAGACGAGTCTGCAAACTTAATGTTCTCAACTGTAATAATATCTCCTCTTGAAGCATCATAACCAACTGCCTGCTTGACAAGATTATCGACCTTAGTCATCATATCTTGAGATAATGGGACATACTTTTTATCTATTACTGGAGTACCATCAGCGGCTAAGGTCTTAGAAGGAACTTCAATATACTGGCCATCCACAAGCACAGCTACGGAAAGTCTCTCTAATCTACCTGGATTCTTAGTAATTTTACTTACCGCTCGGGAAACTTCATAATTCTTGACCGTTTCCTTTCTAGAAGTCGCACCAGCAGCACTAGCGCCTGTTGCAGCACTAGGCTGATTTGTTAGATTTGATAGAACACCGGGAACGCCGCCTTCCTTTTCAGAATTCTGACCTTCTTCAACCGCCCTTTCGCTCCTTGTTACTGAACCTGCTGGATCATACGACTCTTCTTCCTTTTCAAAACTGTTAAAATCGACATTTGCGGTAACTCTTGCTATTGCCTTACCTGCTCCAAGAACCTCCTGAAGCATTGTTTCAATACGCTTACCAAAAGCATTTTCCATATCCCTTTGATACTGTAGACGAGTAATGTCCGCAGATGAAGTTTCCTCTTCACTTGGTTTATCATTAAGCAACTTACCCTTCTGATCCAGTATGGTTACATTGTCTGGAGTTAGCCTTTCGATACTACCAGCAACTAAATGTGCGATACCTTTAGTCTGAGCCTGGGTTAATTCTGTGCCGGCTTTTAATTTTAGTAAGACTGAAGCGGTTGGCAAGATATCTCTCGATGCAAACACAGATCTCTTAGGATTAGTAATATGTATTCTTGCAGCAGACACTCCTTCTATTTTTAAAATTGTTCTTTCTAATTCTCCTTGCGTTGCTCTTGTTACGTTAAGCATTTCAGCAGTAGCTGATAGGCCTAATTTAGCTTCGTTAAATAGCTCAAAACCAACTTGATCTCCCTTAGGAAGACCCGCTGAAGCTAATTCTAATCTAGTTTCATGAACAATTCTAGCTGGCGTAATCTCAATAGTCTTACCTTCATTTGCAAGTCTATAACCAATCTTTTCATCCTGTAGTTTTTCAACTACCATCGCAGCATCAGCTTCTGATAAATTCGAGAATAAAACTCCATACTCAGGTCTAGTAGCCCAATTGGATACGAACATTATAATGCCCATACATCCAGCCGCCAAAAGTGGCAAAGCTATTTTCTGGCTGAGTGGTAATTTAAGATAAAATCCTAAAACCTGTTCAAATACTGCACCGATATCTAATTTCATAATGGCCTACTCCTTGCCTATTCCTAGCCAGATTATACTGGCATTCTCATTATTTCTTGATACGCTCTTTCCAATCTTTCTTTAACACCCATCATTAAAGACAATGAGACTGAAGCCTTCTGTATCGCTATCGCGGTTTCATGTGGATTGTCAGATTTTCCTAAAATTGTATTCTGAATTGCTTGTTCAGCTTGAACCCCTTGAGTATTAGTCTCTTCATACTTCTGCATTAACATGTCAGAAAAAGAAGTCTTCGCACTTTGTCCGACACCCCCATCTGATACCTTAGGACTAGGACTCTGAATACCATCAACGCCCTTAAGCATTCTTAATTGATCTACTAATGAGCCACCTTCAATTTTCATAATTTAGCTCCCTTTACTAAGTAAATAGCCTTCTAACCGCTAGTCCCAACTCTTGAGTGGTTGTAGCAATTTGAGCGGCAGCTTTATATGCTGAACTCGCTGTAAGCATGTTAGTCATTTCTGTTACAATGTTAATATTCGGCATTGATACCATTCCCGTTTTCGGATCTGCATCAGGATGACCTGGATCATACATCATCTGTGGTGGAGATTGATCTTCAATAACTTCTGCAACTCTTACAGTTTTTAAAGTAGCTTTATCTAATACATTAGAAAAATGCTCAGTGGGTACATCGTGCGCTTGGAATACAACATCACGCCTCTTATATGGCCCACCTTCCTCCGTCCTAGTTGTTCTCGCGTTTGCTATATTACTAGAAACTGCATCTATCCGCATTTTATTAGCGGACATGGCACTAGCTGCTATGTCATAAATTTTACCAAACATATTAACCTACCCCTCGGCCACTGATGCCGGCTTTAATGAATTTTAATTGAGCGCCTAATAAGTTTAATGCCTCTTGATAATGCCTGGAATTTGCTGATAGCTTACCCATTTGAATATCAAGGTCGACATTATTCCCATCAGCACCCACAGGCATCGAATTATCGTTGATGACGTGAGCATCACCCCCACTACCTAAATCCATGTGCTTTGTACTAGTTTTCACTAACGTTTTATCAGATTCGCCCATAGCTTTTGCAACTTCACCACCAAAATCATATTCCCGCGACTTATAATTGGGTGTTTCATGATTAGCTATATTACTTGAAAGAAGAGCATGCCTTCGCAAAGTTAGGTCTAATCGCTTCTCCATCGCCTGAAATGAATTTCCAAAGATTTTCATAATTCTTATCCCTTTATCAGTAAGCTCTTATTTAGAACTCTCGCTATATACAATTCCATTTCCGTGCCAATTTTTTGTAATGCTAAGTTATTCATTTCAGGTAAATTTCTATTCTTTTGCGCCAATATGCAGGTATAAGTGTCAATTCTATGTCTTACGAATCCATACTATCTGAATCAACTTCACCATACTCATTAAGCTTATTTCTTAAGGTCCTAATGCTTATTCCAAGAAGTTCAGCAGCTCTCGTTCTATTATTATCAGTTACCCTTAAGGTCTCTACAATTAATCTCTTCTCCGCTTCTGATACGCTTAGGCCCGCCTTTAAAGTCAATTCATCCTCAATTGAAGACTGATTAATAGTGCCTTTGCCTAGCATGAAGTATTTCTCTGAAATCTCTCCGCCCTTAGAAAGTAACACAGCTCGCTCACAAGAATTCTGAAGCTCTCTAATATTCCCTGGCCATGGATAGGTCTCTAACGTTTTATAAACATCCGCTGAAATTCTAGGCATTACACCGTCAGCGAACTTCTTAACAAAATAATCTATCAAAAGCTTTACATCGCCTTTTCTCTCTCGTAAGGAAGGAACTACTACTGGAATAACATTTAACCTATAGTATAAATCTTCTCTAAACTGCCCCTTACTTACCGCTTCTTCGATTCTTCTGTTTGTAGTAGCAACTACTCTTACCTCTACCGGAATTGGCTTAGAACCACCTACTCTATCCACTTCCTTTTCTTGAAGAACTCTTAATAGCTTAGCTTGTAGACTTAATGGCATTTCAGTTATTTCATCTAATAACAACGTACCACCATCAGCTTGCTCGAACTTACCAATTCTTGTACTTAAAGCACCTGTAAAAGATCCCTTTTCGTGCCCAAATAACTCACTCTCTAGAAGATTCTCAGGAAGAGCAGCGCAGTTTACAGCTACAAATGGTCCTTTAATATTTTTATTACTAACGTGGAGTAACTTAGCTATAAGCTCTTTACCAGTTCCAGATTCACCTTGAATAAGAATATTTGCAGAACTAGAAGCAACATGAGTTACAGTTTCTAAAAGTTCTTTCATGCTTGGATCATTTGTAACTATTGCTAGTCCGCCTTGAGATTTTCTTTTTTGTGGTTCATTCTCAGTAGTTACAGATTGAACTGCTTGTTTTCTAATTCTATTTACAACATGCTCAATATCTTCATAAGAAAATGGCTTAGTTATAAAATCATACGCACCTAACCTCATCGCATCAACAGCCTGAGTAATAGTCCCATAAGCAGTTATCATTACTATCGGAGTATTCTTCTTAGATTCCCTACAAGCTTGAAGAAGTTCTTCTCCTGTCATTACAGGCATTCTCATGTCTGATATGATCAGATCGTAATCACTTTTATATAATCTTTGAAGTGCTTCCTCACCATTCTGACAAAGTGTAACCTCTGCCCCAAGGTCCTTTAAAGTTGCCTCTAATGCACTTCGCATCTGCTGTTCATCATCAACTACTAATACTGAAAGAACTTTCTCACTCATATCAACTCCAATTTAATTTTGAAACTTTATTGAAAACAATGTACCCGCTTCTGGATTACTAACTATCTTTATTGCACCGTCATGTGCCTGAATAATGGAATGAACTACGGCTAAACCAAGCCCCGTCCCCTTCTCCTTGGTGGTATAAAAGGGGTCAAATATCTTATCAATATCTTCACTTGAAATCCCAAGTCCACTATCTCTAACCTCTAAACTCCAAAAATCAGCATTTGAATGATCTAAGGTGATTAATACTATATGTACCTCTTTAGAATTAGGATTTCTTGCCTGAATCGCATTTGTCAATAAATTAATGGCAATCTGACCTATTAAATAAGGATCAATTTGAAAACTTTCTTTACCAATCTCTTCCCACCTAAGATCCAATTCTGAGAGATTACACCTACTTTCTTCTCCTTGCCTAATATACTTACAAATCTCAGCCAGGAACTGAGAAGCTTTTGTAAAACTTTGCTTCCTTGGCTTAATTTCTTTTGTAAATTGTAAAGAGTTTGAAACAATATGGTTAAGAGTCGCCACGGCTTTCTGTATTTCTACAGCATAGCTTTTTATATTCTCCGGTACTTCTTTATTCTTCTTTATTAGCCCTGCATGCAGTTCAATGCTTCCAAGTGGATTTCTAAGCTCATGAGCAAGGCTCGCTGCCATTTCTCCCATAGCAATCATTCTATCCGCTCGGCTAAGACCTTCTTCAGACTTCTGTAAATTAGTATTTCTTATTTTAACGTGGCTCATCACCAGTAGCCTCCGTCTTTACTTGCTTTTCAGCTAATCTTTGTTCTAGCTCCGCATTACTAAGGATATTCCAGATATTTGAATCATTAGAAGAAGAAACGCTCTTATTAAGCTCTAAAGAGGCTTCAGCACTCATATCATCTTTAAGTAAAGCACTTATCAAGAGGAAATTTACCTGCGGATCGTTGAACTGACTTGGATAGCTAGATCGACCTTCACTAACCCATGTACGAATACCACTAGCATTCTTTGATTTTGCATCGATCGTTAATAATTCCTGAAGTGCACGCGGTGTAATGTCCGATGTCAATTCTATTTGAATGAGTGTTTTTCTCGCTTCTTCAAGCTTTCCTAACCTTTCTCTAACTTTTGCTAATCGAAGAAGGGTTTCCTGTTTTCTTTCTTTATTAGCTTCTCTTAATGCTTTTTCATAATAGGGTTCCGCGAGACTCCAGAATTCTCCACTCGTTAAAGATTCTCCGATAACAAACCATAATTCCCCTCTAAGCTCAGACTCAGGTAGTAAACTTGCACCATCTTCTGCATTTGTTCTTGCTTTATCATAATAACCTTCTTGATATTCTAATAAGGCTTTTGATAATAACACTCGGGCTCTTTCTGTTCCTTGACAGTCTTTATGAGCTAATACTTCATCCCAAATTGCTCTCGCTTCACTCACAAGACTGAGTGCCCAGGCACTTTTAGCTCCATAAAGTAGGTCTGATAAAGTCCTTTTGTCAGCTGCCTTTTTATACTGAAGTAGCGCAGGTAAATACTTACCTTGCTCAAATAACTCCCTAGTACTAAGTAGGTTATACTCAGCATCTTCGGCAATTACCGAGAACGGCATCACAGAAATCGCTAAAATTAAATATAGAAGTTTATTAACTTTCATTTAATCCTCCATTCCTTCTATTTCTATGCTCTGGAGGAGTCCCTTCTTTTTTATCTTTTCTACTAATGTAGTTCTATTTAAATTTAATAATTCCGCTGCTGCCTTTTTATTGCCATTAGTTTTTTGTAGAGCTTGTCTGATTAGATCATTCTCAAACTCAGAAACAATAGCATTAAAATCAATTCCGGAATTTGGGATATGAACTGAAGAATCAGAAATCATAGTTTCTATATTTCTATTCCCAATTTGCTCTGGTAGATCCTCACTAGTAGCAATATCACTATCAACTAGAATACTCATACGCTGAATAACGTTCTCTAGCTCCCTAACGTTTCCTGGCCATGGGTAACTTAGAAGAGCACTTAAAGCATCCTCAGAGAATTCTAAAGGTTTTCTTCCAATTTGATCTGCGTACTTCTCAGCGAAAAATGTAGTTAATAAAGAGATATCTCCCTCTCTTTTTCTAAGGGAAGGTAGCTCTACTGGCACAACTTGAAGTCTATAGTATAGATCCTCTCTAAATTTACCTTCTTTAACTTTTTGCTTTAAATCTACGTTGGTAGCGGCTATTACTCTAGCATTTACTGGCTTAGCTTTTAAGCCTCCTACTGGTTCTACTACTTTTTCTTGAAGGACTCTTAGTAGTTTAACTTGAAGATGTGGACTCATGTCTCCTATTTCATCTAGGAACATTGTTCCTCCGTCCGCTAGCATGAATCTTCCTGGCTTAGAGGTATTAGCACCAGTAAAAGCACCCTTTTCGTAACCAAATAATTCGCTTTCTAGTAGATTATCAGGAATAGCTCCGCAGTTTACAGGAACGAAATGCCCCTTTACGCCGCTTAGTTCATGAATTGCTCTAGCAATAAGCTCTTTACCTGTTCCACTTTCACCAAGAATTAAGACCGTACTCTTAGTTTCGGCTACTCGCTCGATGACATTACAGACCTTTCTCATCTCGGGGTCTTGTGTAATGAATCCACAGAATGAGTTCTTAGCATTAACGCTATTTTGTGTTCTAGGTGAGTATCTTTCTGGTTGTACTAATTGTTCGTACATGAATTACCTTTATATATTTTTTTAATTATCGCTTAATAATTATGTTTAATTCTGATGCCAAAACTCTGACAAGGTATGCAGACTAACTTGCAGAGAAGTGTCATATTTACGGCAAAGTATGTACCAACTTTGTCTCAAGTGTCAGAAAAGCGTCAGTTCTAAGGTTGATAAGAGGTCTAAATAGCTATTTTCTGGCTAAGGCATCAATCTTAAAGATAAATAAATATTTTTACCCGTCAATAAATTGATTTAAGTTTGTACGCTTTTCCAACACTTGGAATGCTCAGAAATTTGACACCTACCTATTGCTGAACACTTTAGAACACAATTATCTTGTAGTGATGAACTTATTTCTGAGCTAAGATCAAAGGAGTTAAATTTATCTATTTTATATATGACTCACTATCTTACTTTTTCTAAAATGCAGGGGCTAGGTAATGACTACCTTTATTTTGATTGCACGCAGAATCTATTTCCAAGGCCGGAAGCTGCATCCCCAATTTTATCTGATAGGCATTTCGGCGTAGGCAGTGATGGAATTATTCTTATATTACAATCTGAGGTCGCAGACTTTAGAATGCGTATGTTTAATATTGACGGCTCTGAAGCACAGATGTGCGGGAACGGCGTGCGATGTATTGCAAAGTATGTTTATGAAAAGGGGCTAACGACTAAAACTACCATAAATCTTGAAACTTTAGGTGGAATCAAAGAGTTAAAACTTCACCTCAAAGATAATATAGTTGATTCCGTAGAAGTTGATATGGGAGAACCAATCTTTCAAGGACTAAAGATTCCCACAATACTAAATAAAGATAAAGTATTAAATGAAACCATTCGGGTAAAAGATAGAGAATTTATAATCTCCTCTGTATCCATGGGTAATCCGCATGGCGTTATCTTTACAGAAGAAATTGATGAGGAAGTATTCAAAACCTACTCCCCTCTTTTAGAAGTTCATGAATTCTTTCCTGAACGGGCAAATATACATTTCGCCAAGGTAATCTCGCCCAAACAAATTAAGATGCGAGTATGGGAAAGAGGATGTGGGGAGACTTTATCAAGTGGCACTTCTGCATCAGCAGTTGCAGTCCTCTCGCATACCCTTGGCTATACAGAACGAGATGTTATGGTGGAACTCAGAGGCGGAAATTTAAAAGTGACATATAGAGAAGACAATAGGGTTATTATTCAAGGTCCCGCTGAATTTACCTTTGAAGGTACTGTTCCTGTTACATGGTAGATAATTTATTTACTGCTCAGACCCGTGGCATCAAACATAGAAGTAAAATCTATAAGGATGCTTGGAAGTCTCATCTAGAGAATTCAAAGCAAGCTATTAGAGAGACCTTCCTAGAGGATCTTAAGAAGGGAAAAACTTTAAGCGTACTTGGATGCGGAGAATTGCTGGACTTCCCATCAGAGATATTTTCAGAATATAAAAACCAAATATACTTAATTGATAAAAGTAAAACAGCCCTCTCAAAGTTTTACAAAAATACTATTATCTATGATCTAACAGGTAGTCTTGATAGCTGGTCTTCTTATCTACAGAATCTTAAAACTAATGAGATTACATCCTTTCTCAATGAACTAAAAAATCTTCCAGTAAAAATCCCCTTATTAAAAGACCCCTCCTTTAAAGACGAACTCGTACTATCTTTAAATCTATTGTCCCAGCTACCAGTATACTGGCAGGATTCAGTGTTTAGCATTGTTGAGCAAAAATTCTCTAAACAGATCTCCATAGACAATGAAACTGAAATTCTTAAGGCACTCCTACCAAGTTCACAGGAGCTAATTAAGTCACATGTTCACTCCTGCAGTCCATCCGGTAGACATAGAAAAAGCCTTATCATTACCGACACTCATTATTTACACTATAGTATTAAAAGTGGTGAATTGAATGAAGTTATGGATGCTCTTCATGGGATCTCTATTGAACAGGAAATTGAATGCCCAAGCAACTATACCCTTATTAATAAATGGCAATGGGAAATTGTTCCATCTAAAATCAACCATAGAGTAATGGCACTTTTAATTCATAAAGGGATTCAGAATTAAAATCTCCCCTATTTGCGGTCATAAATCTCTTAAATAGAATTATTACACAGGAAAATCTGAAGTAAAGAGTTTTCTTACACCAAGCGACTCTTCCGCAATCCCTCATCCCCTAACCCCTTCTCCCAAAGGTAGAAGGGGAATAATCTTTTACCCCTCTACCTCTGGGAGAGGGGAATGCCTTGAGTTAATCGAAAGGCAGGGGTGAGGGATTGTAGAGAGTTAGGCATCAATAATCTACCTAGACAGCAAGTTTAAATTCTGGCTATATTACTCTACAACTTAGCTAATATTTAAATCTCATGAAACACTTCATTCTTTTACTAGTAAGTCTCCTAATAATAACTCCCTCTCTAAAAGCAGAGGACTCCACCCTCAAGAACGTTCCAGACTCTCTTAAAGAATGGATACCTTGGGTAAAAGAAGACCTCACTAATCTTGAATGCGCTAGGATAAACTCTAAAACAGAAGCGGACGCTCCCAGGTTTTCTTGCTTGTGGTTAGGACGAACTGAAATATTCGTCAATGACAATAAAGCTACTTTTAGAATTAAGGCGCAGAATCTATCAAGTGCACTAGAGGCTATGGAACTGCCAAATGGCTATGGTCTTCATTTACATAATCTTACTGTCCTAAAAGATAATTCACCATTTCATTCTTATACACTTAACAAAACTGACTCCTCACTTGAAATTTCTTTACCTAAAGGGAGTTTTGAAGTCACAGGTGAAATAAACTGGGAGAAATTCCCTAATCAAATCCCTCTTCCTAAAACCTATGGACTAATAAATATATCGCTCGAATTAGAGAATAAAAATTTAATCTCTAAAAGAGAACTTGACCACATAGCTCTAGTATCAAATCAGGAAGTAGAAGTAGCCGATTCAATTAGCGCCGAAGTTTACCGAAAATTAAAAGATGGTTCACCTCTAATAATGGAAACTAGATTGCGACTATCAGTTTCTGGAAAGACTAGAATAGAGGACTTTGGAAATTTCTTGCCTAAAAACTCTGAATTAATTGAGATAGAATCTCAATTACAAAGTTTTCTTGATTCTAATAACAATGTAAGAATAAAAGTTTCGCAAGGAAATCATGATCTCACTTTCACCTCCACATTAAGGCAACCCTGTGAAAAAATTGAATTTACGAATAGTCCAGTTAGTACTTGGCCTAGCGAAGAAACATGGCTATGGGAAAACAATCAAGAACTTAGAAGTGTTGAGTTAAAAGGTGTTACTAGCATAAATGCATCTCAAGCACACCTACCAGATGATTGGCAATCTGAATCAGCTTTAATAGTTACAAGCTTAAACCCTATTGAACTCGAACTTAAAAGACGAGGTGAAGAGAAGGCAGGTACAAACACTTTAAGCTTAGATCGTACAATTTGGCCCAATCTACATGCGAATGGTTTTACAACTTCCGATAGTATTACATCCTCTTTTAAGGGTGGATTTAGACTGAACGCTACTAACGAGCTAATCTTAGGAAGAGTGAGTATTGACGGGAACCCAATACCAATTACCTTAGATCCCAAGAACAAACAAAAAGGGATTGAAATTAGAAAAGAAAATCAAACAATCACTGCAAGTTCTCAAATTATTGATACTAAGAATATTTCAGCAACTGGCTGGGATCATATGTTTGAAAATGTTAGTATAAAAGTAAATATTCCACCGTCTTGGAAGCTCTTCTACGCTAAAGGTGTAACCGAAGCTTATGGTACCTGGGTCTCTTCATGGAGCATTTTCGATGTATTTATACTGGCAATATTAGTGATCTTTACCCAACAGATTATGGGCACAAAACTTGCCCTACTATATTTTATCTTTTCAGTCATCGGTCGTACCGAATTTATGTTACCCACTGTTTTCTTTTCTTATATTGTCGTCCTCATCGCATTATTAAAACTTACTAGCGATAAATCGTCTCGGTATGTTCTATTACCACTATATTTCTGCATAGCATTATCTTTTGTAGCCCTCGTGATTCAATCAATTTCATTTGCTAAATTACAAACAATACAAATACTCCACCCTCAACTTCAAAGTGGCACTAGGTATAGAACAGCATTTCAATCTGCGGTCTCACTAATTGATGCTATGCCGTTATCTTGGATTTTATTTTTAGTTGGAATTGCTATATCTGTTTTTATTATTCGTTGGTGTTTTATGGCACCGTCGCCAAGTGGTAAACTTTTCAGATTATTTATTGGATTTATTTTAATACTCATGAGCAGTAGTATTTTAACTGGAATCGGCAGTGTATTTTTCGTTACAAATTATGATACGAATAGACAGATAGCTGGTATATCTAGTCCCGCAGCTCCATACACAACAAGGATGATGAAAATTGATCGCGGGTATGAAAGTTCAGATGCAATAGGTACCTATTCTGAAGAAGTTGAAAAGAAACAAACTATATATAATTCAAGAACAATTCAAGCTGGCCCAAGCCTACCTACTTGGTCTTGGAGATCAGTTAATTTATCGATCTCAGGACCTATCAGCGCTGACCATAAAATTGAATTGGTATTTATCAAACCCTGGCTTCAAAAGATATTTAGTATACTAAGACTAGTTTTACTTTTTGCACTAGTCTTACTCTTAACCAAATACCTACTAAAAATTCTTGACGAAAGAAATATTAAACTTCAACAATTCCTTACTAAACAGACTACTACTTCCCTTATATTACTCTCACTTCTGTTTATACCTATGAATAGTGCACAGGCAGAAGTTCCAAATCCAGAACTATTAAAAGAACTAGAAAATCGGATTATAGAAACTACTTGCAGAGGAGTTTCTTGCACATCAATCGACAGTATAAATATTGAATTAAATAAGAATGATTTTTTAATGACTCTGTCTACTAACTCTAAAGGCCCAGGTGTACTTAGTCTTCCTGGGACACTTGAAGACTTAAACATAACAGAAGTAACAATTAATAGTACTGTTAGTTCATATCTAAGACTTAATAATCAGTTTCTAGAAATAAAGCTTGAAGATGGATTAAATAAAGTAATTGTGAAAGGATTGCTGCCAGAAAAAAATGCGCTTACAATTAGAGTTCCTCAAAAGCCACTTAAGATTAATTTAGAGAGCAAATCTTGGGATATCGGCGCATACGATCAAGGCGGATCAAATGAATCCATCGCTGTGTCAAGAATTGCGCCTGATTCAGTTGACACCAAAACAATCAACGAAGTCCCTAAATACGACACTGAAAATTGGTTTGTAGTCGAAAGAAATCTGAAAATTGGCGATCAGATAAAGTCATATGGGGCGATAAGCCGTATTGGAGACATTAGTAGAGATAAGACCGTACTAATTCCATTAAAACCATCAGAGCAACTTACTGTAGCTAATTTAATTAGCAAAGAGAGAAATATTATAGCAACATTTAAAGCAGGAGAAAGTGTTCTAAACTTTGAAAGTACATTTGAAGTCTCAGAGAATCTAACCCTGACCAGTGAAATCGCGAATGCATATTCCGAAATATGGAACATAGAATGTGATGACTACATTAGTTGTGAATTTAAAGGCGATCTTATGCCTAATAGAAGATTAAATTCAGAAGGTCAGAATGTCTATAAATTTATCCCTTTCCCAGGGGAGGCATTAAATGTTCTGAGATCCCCACTTAGCTCTGCAGAAGGTGAATCTCTTAACATTCAGCAAATTAATCATACTATTAACTGGGGGGAGAGCGTTCTTAGTGGAATTATTAGTCTCTCCGTATTGAATACCAAACAGAATAAACTTGAGATATCAATAGATGATTCAGAAATTGCGATTGAAAAGGTCTCTGTAGATGGAGTATCTGACTCCAGACCCTTTAATAAGCCAGAAGTTAGCCTACTACTTGAACCTGAGGCAAAATCAGTTGAACTGACCTACAGAAAAATTAATTTTTCACCTAAATTAAAAGAAAATGTTCCTGTGGTTAGAATAAACTCCAAAGCAGGTAATATCAATACAATAGTAAACACCAATAAACCCACTTGGCTTTTATGGCTTGACGGTAGCTCATGGGGGCCTGCGGTACTAATATGGAGTAAGGTCGTAGCTTCAATACTTATCATGCTTGCCCTAAGATATCTCTCCATGATAAGCATCAATCTGCTAAGCTTAGTATTAATGGCATTTGCCTTATCACTAATGCCCACTATTGTTCTTCCTATTCCACTTTTATGGATTGCACTAGTAAGAGAATCAAGAATTAAGACGCTCATGCAAGAAAAATGTCCTAAATATATTAATATAAGCCTACTGTCTATCTTAGCAGTACTAAGCGTAGGTATTCTATTCTTAATTATTCGTCTCGGATTGCTTGGGAACCCACCTCTTTTAATCGCCGGCAATTCTTCTACGCTGATGAGTCTCAAATGGTATTCTGACTTTTGTGGCGCAACGAATTCAAATTGCATACTCCCTACACCCTGGATTTTATCTCTTCCCATGTTTTATTGGCGTGGATTGACTCTTTTCATTTCTCTGTTCATAATGATGTTTACTGTCAAATTAGTTAAAGAAACTGCACAGATTGTTAGAGGGGGCGATTAAATATATGCTTTGCCCTCAATGTGGAAAATCGATTGAGAATCTTTCTACTAAAGTATCTCTCTGTGAAAATTGTTTAGCGCTAAAGGAAGAAGAGCTTAGTACTTCCTCTTCAGAAACTCCCGATGAACAAGAAATGTCAGAACAAGAAAATGCCGAAAAGAAACCTG
>JBILFC010000076.1:0-11055 GCA_044351785.1 Bdellovibrionota bacterium | reverse complement strand
TACGCAGTCTTGGATATATCTAAGCATTCTAATTACAATGTGGGCATCCTTAATCTTAGGAAGCACCTCAGTAAACTCTCTAAATAAAGCTAAGTATTCCTTTGAAACTCTCTCGGCGGTTCTATCCTGATATCGCCTAAAAATGATACTTGGCATATTCTGTATTTCAACATCTAAGTCCATTGCGATATCTTGATGCTCTGCAAAGGCATCTTTAATGGAACTATCACTTACTCTATTCTTATCCTCCTCAGATAAAGAATTCAGTTCAAGATTTTTCGCGTGCCTCATTAAGCATAGCTTAAAGAGAGGAGAAATATCCAACCACAATTGTGGATCTTGCTCCATGAGCTTCTCCCTAAGGGCACTAGCTATAATAATTGCTACTTGCATCTGTTCCTTAAAGGCCATTGTCCTCAAGAAAGGTGCCATAACCTGAAACTTCTCCATTGGAGTTAAATTCTCTTTATAATGAAACTTATATATAGAATCTACCTTCTTTACTAAGCCGTCCCCAATTAAGACTGCGAGCTTAGGATCTAATTCAGAGTAATGGGTCATTAACGTTACTGCCATCTCAGTCGGAGAAGAAAAATAGATTAACTTCGCAATGATTAACGCCCTGTCTTCATTGCTGGAAGATTCAATTAATGTCTGATGGAACGCTTGGAATAACTTCAGTGCTAACTTAGAAATTTCTTCTTCCCCGTCCCCTAGGATATAAAAAGAACTTTCAATTTCAGACATAGCTTTGAGGTGATATCTTATCTCAGAATCGATTGTAGACTTATTCAATTCACTAGATTGGTAAAATCCTTTAAGCACATTGGGAATAAGGTCATCTTTTAATCCCCGAATTTCAAAACTGGACAGAAATTTACGTAATTTTTCTTCTAACTCAAAGCCAGATGAGTTGAGCCTAGCCTGAAAATCCTCCCAATTAATAGACTTCTCTACTTCCTTCTCTTTTTCCTCTAAAAAACCAAAGTTCATTTTACCCTTACTCCAATATTAAATTAAGAAAAACTTAGAAATTACTTCTAAAGACTGATCTGTAAATCTGTTATTACCTTCTGTAAGTTCTGTACATTTTTTATCCAAAATCTCCTGTGCTTTTCTACGCTCAGCCTTACTAAATTTATTTCTACCAAAAGTTCCTGCTAAGTCTGGCCTATCACCGTAAGCACGATCAACTAAATCTATATATTCAGGAACACCTAATCCAAGTACACCTGCATAATGTCTAATTGTTGCCGCACTAACTGGTCGAGCCGCTTCATTTATAAATGTTTGTGCTTTCTTACCATCTAATCCCACATGCCCTAAAGCAGCATTTAATTTTACTTCCGCATTAGCTCTAGTCGCAGGATTTCTTAGCTCACCAATTACTCTATAAAAATCATTAAATTCAGTACCTTCGCTTTCTATTATGGCATCAATATTCTTTCTAGATACATCACCACCAAGATCCCTTACAAAATGCTCTACTACCTGACGTTTCACTGCTTGCTCCTTATGGCCCTCATTTCCAGCCTTACTAATAGCACCCATCAAATTATCAAGTTCAATGTCTTTGCTTATAAATATTGAGCTCAAAGTAGCGCCATGAATATTTCTTAAACCCTGTAGCTCTCGATTACGCTGATTAATATGCTTTACTTTCTCTATCGCATCCCTAAAGATACTAGTTCCCACATCAAGTCTAAGATCTCTCACTTCACTTTCGATACTAAGTATCTGCGCCTTCTGAGCAGCTGTAGGATTAGGTAATCCAATTAATTGCTGATATATTTGAAGTTTTGCTTCTAAAAATGATTGCGGATTGGAGTGTCTCTGCCCAAAATCCAAGATACTCTTATATTGATTAGCAATTGGAGCAGATTCATAATAATTAGAAGATCTAATTAACTTATTTAACTCTCCTGACTGCAGGCCTCCAGCAATAATATCAATTGAAAATTGTCTATAAGCTCTAATATCATAAATAAGTTGATCACACTTAGCGGTAAAAGTTGGAGATACTGGTCCCGCTAAAGCCCTATAATTTACCAATGCATTTTCAGAGTCTATTATCGCTTGCAGTTTATCTACGTGATTTAAAGTACTCCAGTTCCTAAGTATTGTCTCCATAGGAGTTCCGGCAGCATTCTTACTTGGGTCAGTAAGCACATCTGCGATAAAATTTGGATGAGCTCTGGTCATCGCATTGTTAAATACGGCCTGGAAGCTTTTAACTTTCTTATCATCCCCAGATGCGATCCCTTGCAGTAACTCATCATACTCCTTGGATAAAAGAATTTCTGTACCGGTATTTAAAGTTTTTCTTCTAGACAATTGCCGGATCTCACCTTCTATAGTCTGCTTAAACTTCTGATAGTACTCCACATCCTTATTGATCATACCTTCTTTACCAAGCAAAGAATCATTAAAAAGATCTTCCAGTTGCTTCAATGCTACATCGGGAGCAATCGTACCCCTTTCTAGATCTCTTAAAGTCGTCCTTATTTTATCAGTTCGATCAATATGATTTTGATGATCTTGCATCTTCTTTAATGTATCAAACTCTCTATGGCGTTTATAATGAGCAGTTGTATTTCCATTAATTTCGGATTTTAGATCATTAATGATTTGATCCTGCGCAGCGCTCGTTGTTCGTACAAGACCTAACTCGGCTATAAGATCTCCTCGAATAGAATTTTTCTTAGCATCTGTTAAAATAGAGTCGTTACCTAACAATAGATCTACCTTAGCCATAAATTGATCCCTATTCTTTAGGGCATCTGGACTATTTAATAAATTTCTATCACTGATATCTGCCTTAGTAAATCTTGATGCAGCATCTACTGTATCAGCAACAACTCCGCGCCTTCCCAATGCGCTCTCGTAGGTATCTTTAATTTTTGTTTCTAATGAACGTCTACTACCATCTGTTAATAGAACTCTATTATTTCCTCTTGCTGCAAGCCAAGCAGGCAGTCTGAAGACAACACCAACTGTATTAGCCCTATTAAAATGAATTTCTGTTCTTTGAATTTCATCATTTAAAGCTTTAATCTGACGCTTTTGGGCATCAGTCGGATTAGGGCCAGCAATTCTCTGAACCTCGTCCCTAACTACTTCTAATTCAACCTTTCTATTCAACATCTCTCCTGCTGCTACCGCATCGCCGTATCCAGCTATACGAGCTGCTCTAATAATCCTTTGATTAAATGCACCCAAGAGATTTCTTGTTGTAGTACCAAAAACAGTTTTCCTAGTAACGTCTCCCGCCAGAGGAGAAAGCACACCTGGACCCATCCATATAGTTGTAGTTGGCAGGAGTAAAGTACCAAATGCAATCCCAGAAACAGGCTTGACTATGGCCTCATGTGTAAAATTTTTAACGAACTGAACCGTATCAGATTTAACTACCGCTTGGACAGGTTTAGAATTCCAAGAACGACCAATCCAATCCAATCCAATTCTGCCCTTCCCTAAAAACTCTATGCCCTGACCATCATAAAATAACAAACTACTATTGCGTATCTTAACCCCACCCCATTTAATATTTATTATCTTAAACAAAGAAAAAATATTCGTATCCAACCACTTCTGTCTTCTCTCCAATCTTTGCTCAGCATCTACCTTCTTGACTTCAGCTTCTGCTTCTATTACAGAATCTACTCTTAATATTCTGCCATAAGGATTTGCAGCCTGATCAATAAAGCCTAAAACACTCTGCCAAATACCTTTCGGTCGATCAGCCGCCTGTATCTTCCTCGCATTAATTAATTTATCAACATAGTCTCCCTCAATAAGAGCTGTATTAGCCAATGCCTGGGCACTTCTTTCTACCGCCTTTGCTACCGTATCTACCGCCAAATCTCTCCTTCTACCTACCCCGTTTCCTTGATCTATATTATCAACCCCACGTTTCGCTGCGAGAATAACTTGACCTGCATTCTTCGCTAAATCCGCTGACACTCCGCCCTTCCGCGAATCAATATTGTCAGCCTGTTTTCCAGTTAATCTATGCTCCTGCATGATTGATGATCTTTCTAGCTGAGAATGCTGGGCACCTAGATTCGCAGCTACAGTCGTACCATTATTGCCTTCAAGCATTAATGGTAGAACACTTGCGGATAAAGCAACCTCGGGACCTACAACGCCTTGAGCATCGCCCATATTCTTTCCAGTTGCTCTAAATCTGTCTTGAGCATTGGCTAACAGTCTTTCACCATGTTTTTCAGCTTGATTCCTTAAAGTATTATTTAATCTACCTGAAACTGCACCGCCAATACCCGAAGCAATCATCTGCATTACTTCCCTTTGATCTTTTGGCTTTTGCTCCAATCCGTAAAGAAATGGAACCCAAGTAGCCTGAACATGGCAACCATTGATTACATCAACGCCTAATTCAACGGCGTCTGAAGCTACCTCTACCCCCGCTCCTCTCAATCCCAGACAGACACGGGTCAAAGCATTAGAACCAGTTGCCTTAAAGCACCTATCTAATCCCCAATTACCCCTAAGACCAGATAAAGAATGAGCAGTAGCACCAGCAGCGCCAGCACTTCCGATACGCTCAGTGAAATTTTTCATTCTTATTCGGAAATTATCAATCCCTGTAAGCTTATACATATCAGTTTCCTGAAATACTCCGGTAGAAACATGATTTTTACCTAAAGCTTGCCGAAATTCGCCCGTTGGATCTAGTACATCTATACTATCACCATAAAAGCTATCATAAGCCGCTGGGATAATTTCATTTCTAAGGCCAGCTCCTAAACCAGAGACAAATCCTGAAAAGCGACTAGCTAATGAGCTTAAAAATGTTGTAGCAAGCTTCGCTGAACCAACCTCAGCCGCTACACCCAAAGACTTAGCAGTAGTTAATGCTCTCGTTGCCACCCAAACTCTGTTTAGTACACCGGATGCAGAATATAAAACTGAATCCTTAAAATCAGTCTTCATATCTGCTAGTTCGGTTTCAACATCACTTCCATTAGCAAGATGTGAAGCAGCTTGAATAGAACTAGCTATCATAGCCATACCCAATCCATATACCATCGAGGTATACCATGGAAGAGCGGCTCCTCCTGTCATGAACGTAACTAAGGCACCACCACCGATTGCTAGTCCTATAACTATCCCTTTCTCTATACCTTGGCAGACTCCCTCATTAAAGCTTCTTTGTGCTTCTAAGGTTTCATTTCCTTTTATCACAGCTTCAAGCTGCAACTTTAAACGACTTTCTAAGCTACGAATCTCCTGACTCTTGTCTTTACTTTGTATTATTATTTCTCTAGTTTCATCTAATGCTCTGCTAACCACTGCTCTCGTCGTATTTTCATCAGCACCAGAGCTAAGAGTTATCAATGAATTCTTTTGCGCACCAATCTTCCCTAAACGTTCTTCCAACTCACCAATAAGAACTTTTTTTAATTCTATCTCTTGTTCTTTGAGCTTTACTACTTTCTCATTCTGCTCTTCTACAGAGGTAAGAGGCTCCTTACAAATGCCTAAATGAGCCCACTTTGAGAAACTATGAAAAGCTGAATATCCTACATTCACGATTGAGGTGAGCCATCCCGAAGAAGCATCTACCTCTGCTCGAAGGCTCGATATATTTCTGTTATTCTCTTCAATTTGAGTTTTTTGTAAGGCTATATCGTCTTTAAGCTGTTTCTCGATTCTTGCCAGCTCAACACTTAGAACATTGGCCTTAGCACTAGGCGTCGTATTTAAATCTTCTACTCTTACTAATTCCTTATCGAATTCACCAATATTTCCAGGAGCTCGCTCTAACTCTTTATTACCTTCTCGTGCCTGTTCAGGGAGGACGATACTTTCCGTATCTTCTAAACTTAATCCATCATCTCCTACAAATGCTCTGAAAGCTGGATCGATAGTATCAGTCTGCCTACGGATGGCTTCTTCTGCGAATTCTTCCCGCCCGGCGTGATATTGTCCACCGATTTGTATCATTCCTTCAGGTAGTTCTCTATAGCGAGAAGGCTCCTTTGGATTAAGAAGCTTCTCCGGCATAATTAAAGAATACGCTTTAACGTCTTGCTCTACTGGCATATCTTCCTTGAATGCTTAGTTTTTTTCATCCTTGACTTTAATATTTGTGTTCTCAATCTGTTATGGCAACTTTTTCATCAAAGTGTGCCATAACAGATAAAAATCACTAAAGTTACTAATGCAACCACAAGAGCAAACAAGAGACAGGCAAATCCCACCCCCTAGAATTGAACCTAAGGCTCGGGAAGTCTTCCCTTATCTTAACAATCTAAAGAATTCCATTAGTGATGGAGAAAGATACGATAAAAAAGTTGAAGTTCTTAGTGATTACCGTGAAACTATAAGTGACCTAAGCCTCCTATCAAGAAGTCTTAAAGAAATAGGATCGTTAAAGGAAGAAAAGAAAGCTCTCGCTCCAAATTCTAAGGAAATAAAAACCGTAACGCTTAAAATAGAAGATAACCTAACTACCATTCGCCAGATATTAGAGAACCTTGAGCATAGCCTTCCCGAAACTGGCTGGCTAGATACAAATAAGAATAAAAATATCTCAGTCTTAGCTAAAGATGATTACGTAGCTTTACTTTATGAAAAATTTAATGAAAAAGAAACGATAGATCTCATGAACGTCGCCAATCAAGTAAAATCAATTGGCATTAATAGTGTTTCTACCCAAGAGTTAAATGAGACCACAGAAAGATTTCACTTCAGGAACCAAGATGCATTGATGCATTTAGATAGATCCAGCAGAATGTCTTCTACAGCGCGCTCTAAAGGGGATTATCCGAAGGCTGAATCCTTTATTGAAGAGGGAATAAGAGTCACAATTCCACATCAAGCATCTCCCCTGTTCAACGAGATGGAGCAAATTGCTTTAAGAATGCCAGGAAGAGAGATATTAAATGAATTGCACTTTGAATTCTCTACTCCTTCTAAAATTTTAGATCTAGAATATAATAAAGCTTTTAGTATTCGCTCGGAGAATCCCTTAGACAATGTTCCATTTAGGGAAAGAGCTTCCATTGTGGAACTTCAAAATAGTCTGTGGGATCACAAAATCAGTTGGACAAACACCACTAATGCTGAGGCAGATGTGAGGTTTATAGAAACAGCATATGCCACTCACAAGCGGCTAGGCATGCTTTTTTCTTCGCTTAGAAGTTCACTTTCGGAGATCGATAAATTATCTGCGGAGGTACGTCCTGCTGAAAGGCTAAAAACATTTGAACAATTCTGGAAGCTATATGATGAAACCACTCTTTATATTGCTGATGAGATGAAGGCTACTCTAGCTAAGACAGATCCAAGCTTAGCAGACTCCATTGCAGAACCATATAAGCAGTTATCCCGATCACTTTCAGCCTTATCACCCCAGTCCGTAAGCGCACTCTATTCAGAAGAAGACTTAAAGAGTACTAGTAAATGCTTTAATAATACTCGAGAGATTACAAATCAAGCTTTTAAAATAGTCTCACAAGGATTGAAAAACATAGGCGCATCCCCAAGTGATGTAATGACAGTATTAGAAAGGTTTAAAGCTCTAAACGAATCACATCCTGAAAAGCAAAATATCGATGCATGGGCAACAGGATTCAAACAAAGATTTCGAGAACTTGGAGTTAAGTAAAAGTGACGGGGTCTAGCTATTCGCCATCCCCGTCTGCGACCTAGTCGCACATAAACCTTAGTCTCCTGCTCCTCCATCCCCACTTGGAGCACCAAAGTCCCCAGGTGCTGCATCAGTGTCACCACCAGCAACACTAGTACCTTGAGTGGAAGTACTGCTCAGACTAGTTGGTGTCGCTGCAGGCGTCGGAGTACCTTTCGATTCTCCGAAGCTCAACCTTACACCCAAGAAGCACAGCCCTAAGGCCAACAGCACTCCTAGTACCTTAGACCACTCAGGACTAAAGATACTGGTGAAAATCCCATACTTGCAGCTATAAAAGAACAGTACATAGCCCGCAAACAAAGACAGAACAGTCAAAAATGGACTTTCTTCCTTGCAAATGGCCACCACAAAGAACACAACTGCAGCACAGATAAACGGCCACAGTAAGGGCCCATGTAATATTTCCACAAAAGCCCGAAAATCCTCAACTGTTTCCATTTTTCAATCCTCCGAAGGAGAAAGAACACCAAAAAACCTCTTAAATGCATTATGACATTAATAATTATTAAAATGACAGATAATTCACTTTATTTGGCATATTTATCTCATTAGCATAAATAATTGTAATTGAGGTCCTTTCATTCTCAAAACGGTAGTTTCCGGAGGTTTTACATGGCTAAAAAGAAGATAATCGAAGGTAGTTTGATGTCGATAACTCTAGGCATCATCCTCGTAGGGGCTTGGAGATACATGCTGATTGAAAGGCATGTAACAGAAAAAGCCTTTAAAGAACGCGCGGAAACGAGGAAAAAGGGATTTCCCTCCCTTTCGGAACTTGCGCACGAACGCCAGCCTGGTAACAGTCTGCAAAAACGCAGACCAGGTGAAAAGTAAATTCAAAAACGTTTTTTAGAGGTAGAAAGGACCTCTCCTACCTATTTCAACAAAACATCAAGCACTAGCCCCATGGTCTCCCAGCTCTCGATCGGCCAGCGAGGATTTTTTATATTTACTGGGCTAATTGTACTAGTAGGAGATAAATCTCTTAATAACTTTTGATAATCCCGAACCCAATAAGTCCCACCAACAACTCCTCCACTTAGTTCTTGATCATCCCCGGAACATTCTTGTTCTAGTATTACTACTCTTTTCCTAGCGACTCTCATCATCTCAAGTAATGCCTTCTGTACGTCGCTAGAATTTAAATAAAGTAAAACAGCAGAGGTAAAAACTACATCTATGCTTTTATCTCGATAAGGTAAGCTGAGGATATCGCCTAAGGAATAAGGTAGGTCTGGTAAAGATTCTTTAGTTGCAAGGACTCTCTCTTTATTTAACTCAAGAGGAAATATATTTTCAGAACTTATAAATTCTCTTAAAACATGTAGATTCTGACCGTAACCAAAGCCAACTTCTAAAAAAGTTTTATCCTCTCCAGACAAAAGTGTTTCAATTAAAGTAGCTCTCTCAGAGCCTCTAATTGGGATTTTAGATTTAAAGCCTAGTTCCCTAGCTTCCTTAAGCTCTTCACCGTACCAATATAAGCACCAAAATAATTTTAAAGCTCGCGGGCTAAATAACTTCTTTAATAAATTAAAGACTAGCTTTTTCAACTACTTTTTAGCTACTGCCCATGATGGTGGAAGATTTTTTAACACTTCAATCTCACCAAATTCTGATGGCTTCTTAGGACCATGATTCTTAGCCCAATTAGCCATCATTTCCAGACCTTCTCTAAGTGAGTACTTAGGCGAATCTGGGAAAAACTTCTGCACCTTTTCATGAGTAGAATATGCATGCATAACTTCATTCCTAGCTTCTAAGTAATTTACCTTAGGCTCTACACCGAACACAGCACCCACTTCTCTTAAAAGATCATTAACAGAATATGGCGTATCCGCACCTACGTTAAATACCTGCCCATATACTTCTGGTTTGTTAGCACTTGAAGCAATGATACCTGAGATTTCTTTTACGTAACTAAAAGCTCTAGTCTGTGTGCCATCTCCAAAAACTGTTAATGGCTGATCTTGCATGATCTGATTCATGAAGATTCCAATTACGTTTCTATATTTATCGCCTAAGTTCTGAAATTCACCATAAACATTATGTGGTCTAAAGATTACATAATTAAGACCGAACATATGATTTGCAGCTAGTAGATCTTGCTCAACTGCGTATTTCGCAATTCCATATGGATCTTCAGGCTGAGGAACCATTTCTTCACTCATTGGCAACTGATTCGCCCCGTAAACTGCAATAGAAGAAGTAAACACGAAACATTTAACTTCGTGATTAACGGAAGCATTTATTAAATTGATACTTCCAATTAAGTTGTTCTGATAATTAAAATTACGGATGAAGTGACTCAGGCCTTCTGCCGCATAAGCAGCTAAGTGGTAAACATTTTCAAACTTATACTCTTCAAATAATTTATTAATAAGATCCGCATCTAAAATAGATCCCTTAACAAATACCGCTTCATCTGGAACATTCTCCTCAAAGCCACCACTAAGATCATCAAGCACTACTACTTTCTTAGATTCTGCTAAAAGTTCTCTAACAACATGAGCACCTATAAACCCTGCTCCACCTGTAACTAAGTTCCAATTTGCCATTATATTAACGCTTATTATGAATAATTATTTGTAGGCTTTATGCCAAGAAAAGGGGAAATCGTCCAACCTTCCCGTCTTACCGCCTTCCTGTTAAAACTATTGAACTAACCAACTAACCACGTCACCGAAGAACGCCCCCATACCCTCATTTAAAAACTCTGAAATATCACTCCCGTCCTTCTTGTATGCGAAATTAAAAACATGAGTATTTTCGTCGATTGTACCATTCGCTCTCAAGGAAGCTAAAACACTTACCTTAAGCTCCCACTCTCCATCATTCTTATCTATACAAATTCTATATACCTTAAATGACAAATCAGACTTACTATAAGACCCACTTTCTTTTGAAACAAAAGACGCGCTGGGAAAAGCAGTTCTAAACGCTCGGTCAAATTCTGATTCTAACTGTGACTCAATAGACCCTAGCCACTCGAATCCACTAGAATCAGTACTTTTACAACTATATATCTTCGTAGATCTGTAAGGTTCTGAGACATATACACCTGAAAGATAAATAGGAGAGATATTACCTAAATTCTTAGGAGGATCTTGCGGCTCTACTGCCTGAAGACTAAGCACTATCTTTCTTGGAGGAGCTATTTCAGGCAATAAATTTATCGAGCAAGAAGTAATGGTCAAAAGTCCTAATACCAATAAACTATTTTTTAACATCGCCCTCTCCCTCTTTTTTAAATATACCTGCTGGATCAGCATACCGATCAGAAAGTTTTGAGACAGAATCTGCGATAATCTCCATATCTCTACTTATTCCTGAAGTTGTTCTAGTAAAAGTTCTAAGCTCTGGTCCAAGTTCACTAG
>JBILFC010000248.1:0-4586 GCA_044351785.1 Bdellovibrionota bacterium | reverse complement strand
GGACAATAATTCTTCAATAGACTTAACGCTACTACTAAGACTACTACCGATTCCTTTAGTTCCGTCTTTTGATACATTTGCTCCTTCTACCTCAGAGATAAGGCTAGAAAGCTTAGATGAAATATTCTCTATATTCTTTAAAGTATTTTCTAACGGCTGACTTGCTGAGGATAGTCCCTTTGTGAATTTATCAAGAGAAGTTAAAGTTTCCCCAAAATGCTTTAAGTTATCATCGGATAAAACAACAGTCAGCCTAGAAGCAATTGACTCTACCTTCTCCAGTAGCTCAGGCACACTATTGGCGATTCTATCGAAATCAGTTACATCTTCCTTAATCTCAGGATATCCATCTTTAGACATAAGTAAATCGCTATGCTGCGTTCCGCCGACTAAATCTATTTTAGCAAGTCCAGTTAACAAGTTTCTTCTTAAAACTGCCCTAGTATCAGTCTTAACTGGAATACCTTGATCAAGTGAAATTGTCACTTTTACTTTCTGAATGTCATCCACGGAAATTTCATAATCCTTAACTGATCCTACTCGAATCCCCTTCATACTAACAACACTATCTTTCTGAAGACCATCTAATGAATGATCTCCAAAATAAATTAAATAGAGATCACTAGAGTTCGCGGAATAAAACTTTGATAGCCATACTAATGACCCGATTAAAAATATCGAACCTAAAAGAACGAATATCCCTACTCGACTATAATTTACCTCTGATTCCATAATTAGCTAACTTCTAGACCTGCTTTAAAATAATCTCTTACCCATTCATCCTCCGAATTATTAACTTCAGAAACCGGCCCATCGAATATAATCTTTGAACTCTTAAGAATTATTACTTTCGTACTTACCTTACAGATTGATACCACATCATGAGATATCATAAAAACACTTATTCCTAGTCGGTCATGAATTAAACTCACTAAGTCATCGAACTTCCTAGCCCCTATAGGATCTAGCCCAGATGTAGGCTCATCCAAAAACAAAATCTTCGGTTCTGAGATAAGCGCCCTGGCTAAAGCTACTCTTTTTTTCATACCACCAGATAGCTCACTAGGCATTTTCCTACCTACGGACACATCTAAACCCACCGCCTGAAGCCAGAAGCTTGCTCTATCAAGTGCGACCTTCCTACTAATCCCATATTGTTCAACCAGTGGAAGACTTACATTATCGAACACAGTAAGAGCAGAAAACAGTGCCCCCTCCTGGAACAATACAGAAATCTTCTTCAAAATTTCCATCTGCTCTTCCTTAGTACTTGTCCAATAATTTTGTCCTAGTATTTTTATCTCTCCTGAGTCTGGACGAAGTAAACCAATTAAGGCTCTAAGTAAGGTTGTTTTTCCGCTTCCACTTCCACCAATAAGAGAACAAAATTCACCCTGAAAAAGAGTAAAGTTTAAATGATCATGAATAACATTTGCTCCATAAGCAGTTTTCAGATCACGTACTTCTATCGCATTAAATTCCATTATAGCTTTAACTCACTTAATATCACGGCACAAATTGCATTTAAAATGATAACAGACACTATACTTCTAACTACGGTACTTGTGGTATTTTTGCCGATACTAACTGCATTAGGCTCTGCGCCTAGCCCTAAGTGGCAAGCAATAGAACCTATGAAGAGTGCAAATAATGGCCCTTTCAACAAACCAATGTAAACATTTTTTAGATATAGCACTTGCTGTAAGCGATCAAGAAAGTTTTCAGTACCCACATCTAACTTAACATTTGCAACAAAAAGCCCGCCTAATATTCCGAAAAAGTCACCTACAAAAACTAAGATGGGAATACATAAAAATAGAGCCAGTATTCTAGGTATAACTAATACCTGATTCACTGATAATCCTAAAACTGAGATAGAATCCACTTCCTGATTCATCTTCATAGAACCAAGTTCCGCTGAAAAAGCTGAGCCAGATCTACCAGCGAGGATTATCGCCACCAATATAGGCGATAACTCCCTACACATAGCAGCTGCAATTCCGTCCACTACAAAAATATTTGCCCCGTAATACTGTAGCTGATTGCCTAATAAATATGATATTACAATCCCGATTAAGAATGTGACCATAGCAACAATAGGAACAGCGCTAACGGCTACTTTATCGATTTCAGAAACTAACTCTCGAATTCTTAAGCGACCTTTAAATAAGGAATTTAGAATAAAATCACTAAAAACTTCAGATGCAAAGTTAAAGTAGTCCTTAAGCTCAGCAGAAAAGGAATATACTGAAAAACCGATTTTACTTAGAAAAGTTTTCTTCTTCGGAACTAGATCTTCCTTTAATTTAAGATCTGCTAGGAAATCATATAGTTTAGTAACATTCTGCGAACTAAACTGAATACTAATTTTCTTGCCTACTCTAGCCTCATAACTATGAACATGCTTAAAAATAACTCCTAATATATTAAGGCCGATCCCCTCCTCCCTTCTGAATTCAATAGCATCAAAGTTAGATTCTACTACACTCGAAAACAAATCCTTTAATCTAATATCTAAAAGCCCTAGATCACGAAGTGACCAAATTCCATCAACAATCAAGGTGCTACCCTCTTTGAAAACAGAGGGCGATGTTTTTCCTATTTGTTTAATATTGGTTTGCATCAATAAGCTTCTGGCACAGATACTGCACTATTAGTGTTAAGTTAAAATTAGAAGCTGACATTAACACATAAGTACAATGAAACACACGATATTTTCTCGTAAGCCATCTCTTGCCCAAGTCAAGATTTTGACACTTGCCGCCACTCTTTTAATGGGTGCCGCCTATATGTTGGGCTATAAAATGGCATTTTTCGACCCTTTATCTATTGTCATCGTTTTTGGAGGCACCTTACTAGCGGCTCTTATGAGTTATGACTATGAGACTCTAAGATCTACAATAGAGGAAGCCTATAACTATAAATCAGTAGGCGCTGCTAACTTAGAAAGAAGGATGCAAATCTTACTAACTATTGCTAAAATTTCAAAAACCAAAGGTCCCTTGGCACTAGAAGATGTCTCAAGAAAAATGAACGATCCCATACTCCAAAAGGGACTACAACTTATAGCTGATAGAGCCCCTAAAACACAGGTCCTTCATGTAGCAAAACTCGAATCAAGATTAGTATCAGAGGAAGTCCAAGACCGCGCCAATATGCTCCATGCGCTAGCTACTATTGCACCTGCACTAGGATTAATCGGTACAATTATTGGACTTGTGCAAATGCTTGGGAGTATGACTAATCAAGCTGAACTTGGAAATGGGATGAGCGTTGCCTTACTAACTACACTTTACGGTGCAATCATTTCTTATCTCGCCTTACAACCCCTCGGGTTAAAACTAGAGAATAAGGCAAAAGAACTTGAACTTTTAGGGGATCTTACAGTAGAGGGACTTGACGCCATATATGATGGACTGGGCCATGAATTAGTAAGAGAAAGACTATCAGGATTTTCTAATTATTAGTCGCTCATGGCTAAATTAAAAACAAACCACTTATTTATTTCAGCAAGCATGTCACTAATTCTAGTGGCCTTCTTTATAATTGTTGAAAGTAATAAAACTGAAACCCCTCCAATTGAAGAAAAGCCAATAGTTAAAAGAGAGAACACTAGTAAATGCCAAGAAATAATGGCAAATGGCTTATCTCTCATGATTGAAACCTCAGATTCCGCTAAACAAGCACTACAAACTCAAAGTCCTAAAATAGAAGAGATTATTGATTCCGAATCTCTAAGATCTTTAAAACTCGCTAGCAACTGCCTTAGCAGGGCGCCAATTTCTGTCAATTTAGATGACTACCTAATAGCCAACCAGATCGGCAATAACATTGATACTACATTAGATTTAGTAAACAAGGTTTCAGAGGCATTTTCTAACTCCTTTAAAAATTCTATCCTAAATAGAGATCTTAATATAAAAATAATCTCTACACTCAATCTTAAGGAGGACATAATCACTAATGCGCAATAGAATTAGCAGATCTGTAACCTCTAACCAAAACTGGCTTCTATCATATTCAGATCTTTTTCTGCTTGTGCTTTCTTTTTTCGTTTTTAGATATCCCCTACTAAAATATGAAAAACCTAAGATTTTATCTGAAGTTCTAACACCACAAGTAGCTTACGAAGCTCCCAAACCCAGCATCAATCTTAAAACAAATAAAGCAGAAAATGCTATTTCCAGAGAAGTAACGATAGCCAATAATTGGTTTTCAGAAGCAGAACTTACGAACCTAGGAGAACAACACATCCGCGCCTTAAGAAGCGAAATTGAAAACTCCAAAACATCAGCCACTATTAGCACTCTCAGCTCAAGCAGTAAGGCATCCAACCGCTCAGCACAACTCACCATCCTTATTGCAAATCTTAAAAAAGCAGGAATAAAAAGCCTTAAGATCGAACAAAACCTCAAAAACACGAGTATCTGCGGGAAAGATACGCTACAGGGTGAGATTGGTTGTTTAAAGTTGGAGTATTAAAGGATAAAATTTAAACTCTGGGAGCGCCGACCTCTGGTCGGCTTTTTAATGTCTTGGCCAAAGCCCAGACCAAGGCCGACCAGAGGTCGGCGCTCCCAGGGGCC
>JBILFC010000240.1:0-4769 GCA_044351785.1 Bdellovibrionota bacterium | reverse complement strand
TAAGTTTCCTCCACCAGTCTGACTAGCAGCTGTAACCGCTTGAGACCTCCAACTAGAAAACAAGGAATAGGAATCGTCTAACCTATATTCTAGCTTCCCTCCACTCGCCTTATCTCCAGATAATTCACTAAAAATTGTCCCCCTAAAATCCGCTGGTAAAGGCCTGCTTGCAAATACCTGTGGTATAAATTCTCCAGTTCTAACAGAAACACCAGTTTCAACTCTCACATCATCAAATCCAGTTAAACCAGAAACTCGCTCAAGTATACTCAAATCAGAACTTGGACTCAATAATTCTCTAAACCCAACATTTGATAACTTATCGTCTACCAATTTTAACTGGTTCCCTCCTCCACCTACTCCAAGCTGCTTAGCTAGATCTCTTGAAGTAGCCTGACCTTCTGAAGTTAGGGACAATTTAGTATTTCTCAAATTCCCCCCAACACTTAAGAAAATCTTAGTCTCATCACCTGAACGATTCCTCAATGAACCTTCAGAAGTAAAAACTATTTTAGGATTAAGCACTGAAAGCTGCTCACTAAACAGAAGCTCACCAGAGAGAATTTGAAATTCCGTCTGATTAATTTTAAATCCACCATCTAGAACCGTAACCTTTCCCTCGATATAAGGATTCAATAAATCAGATTGAATATGAAGATCACCTAAGAACTCTGCTTGAAGTACATTTGTATCTAAAAGCATT
Organism: Bdellovibrionota bacterium; assembly: GCA_044351785.1. GTDB lineage: Bacteria > Bdellovibrionota_C > UBA2361 > SZUA-149 > DAOLCO01 > JAIYCX01. The sequence goes on along the minus strand of JBILFC010000240.1, from coordinate 4,066 downwards.
CCGCCCTTAGAAGCCACATGTATATCTGCCATTACACCAGATAAACGTTCGTTGCTTAATGCCTTAGACCTTGCCCACAAACCATTCTTAATATAATCAGATACAGCCTTTACTAATGTCTCAAGATTAACGGCATTTTCATACACTGCTTCCTCTATCTCAACATTACCTCTAAGTAGGACTGGAATCCCTCTCTGAATTCCCAAAGCTAAACTTGAGCTAAGATCGATAAACAAACCATCTACAGGTTCAACCTTCATGTTTCTACCATCAAGATATAGATTTATTAAACGATCATCCTTAGAAAAGATGCTTTCAGCCTGCCCTCGTAGAATAAATGTACCATCAGCTAGCTCTCCTTGAACATTTTCAATCTCGATTTCATTCCCAGAAAAATTAACAGCTCCTTTAATATTATCTGCTCCTAATATGATATCTCCGACAGTTAGGTTAAAACTAACATCATCGATCTTGGCTTGACCGAATATCTCTGGGTTAAATATCTCCCCGCGTACTTGTGAAGACAAACTAACATTACCCTGAATACTCTCCATGATATCTATATTCTTAACTAAAATTCCTAGGGGCACTAATCCATTTATATCTAAGTTCCAGCCCTTAGACTTACTAAGTAAGCCACTCATTCTAAGCGGAAGAGGCATGGAAAGTTCCTCCATTCTCAATTCTCCCCCACCTAATTTTAAATGTATTTCATTCTCAGGTTGTAGTAGTGATAAATGTTCAGGAAGGCTAACTCTAATCCGCATATCACCTTCACCATCTAAAGGAGCTGTAGGTAGACCTTTAAAGGTAGCACTGCCTGTAAACTTTAAATCTTCCTCAACACGATCTTTTAAATATGGAATATCATTGGAACTCAATTCAATAAAATTTAACTGAAGTGCCGCATCTGACGCTCTAAAATTATAGTCTAACTTTCCAACCAAGCTATTCTGAGGACTATTAAAACTAGTTATAACTCCAGCAGAATTTATTTGAACCTCGCCCTTAATTCTATCCTTAGCAAGATAACCTCCTACCGAATATTGACCTTGTAAGCGAGGATCTTTTATCTCACCACTTAATTTTGAATCTAGGCTAAAATGGGAAAGGTTACTATTTAACTCCTTAGGAATTTTAAGAAGCGATTGCAATAACAAATCTGTAATATTTACTGAGCCACGAATTTGATTATCTTGCAATCCAATGTCTAGAAATTCCTTTTTAGAGCTAACTTCCAAGAGACCCAAATGAGCATTACCCCCAGCAGACTCTAGTATAATATCAATTAATTTAGTGTTACCTGCATATACTCCACCAAAACCCTTCAATATAGATTCCCCTAGACTTTCTAGCATTAAAGTTCCCTGCGCTTCAAAATCTAACTTATAGTTTAATATCTCTGGATTCAATACACCATTTAGAGATGTGGAGCCGTCTGAAAATAAAGTATAAAACTCCGCAATATCAATCAGTCGAAGAGAAGATATTTTGACGTCGCCGATAAGTCCGCTTTCAGATCTTAAAAACTCAAAATTGATTTTACTATCATTACGATCTCCATTGGTCGTATTCTTTAGACTAAAATCATCAATTTTGAATCTATTCTCTTTAAATACTATTTGAGAAATTGATCCATTTACCGAACGTTTTAAAATCTTATTAGCTTCAATATTAAACTGAAGATCAGTTACTATTTCAGGGTTAAAAATGCTATCGACTGCCCTACCATTAAAATGCATTACTGAGTTAGTTTCTGAATCTACTTGTGATAAAATTTGGTTTAAAGAAGCGGATCCATCAAAATTTAAATTTAGAAGATCTAGTTTAGTATCTATCTCACCACCAATTTCAATCTTCTCCCTACCCGCTATAAATCTTGCCTTAGAAAACTTGAGTTTCCCTTCATTCGCGTCCGCTTCATATTCAAAAGTACCCAATCCAATTTTTCTCTCACCAATAATTAAATATGAATTACTAGCGCTTGCTTTCAAGGTGACGGGTGTAAACTGACTATTAATAGGATCTTCAGAAGTGAAAATCACATCTTCACCTGCAATATAGGAGTCTCTTGTTCCGAAATGTATGCTAGGCCTTGATTTCTTTCCAATAATCTCAACTTTAGGAACCCAAGCATGCCATCCTCTCTGATCATCTGGTAACCTTGGGCCTGGTCCTTTCTTAAGAATAAAAATTAATGTTTTAAGAAATCCAGAATTTGCAATAAGGCTCTCTGTAGATGCGCCTTCAATCTTTAGGTTAGTAATTTTTAAGGTCTTATTCTGGATCTCATCTAATCCAACTGAGATTGATAATTTATCCGCATAAAAGCCCTCTCCCCCTATTTCCTTCGGGCATACAACAGATATATTCTCGATAGTGGCAGTTAATTCTAGAATACTTAGCTGAGGATTCTTTAAATTGGCCCGACACCCTGTGCCGTCTCTAAAAACTTCTTTTACTACCTCACCTAAGAACTTAGGTAGGAAGAAATATCCCGCCAAAATAAGTCCCGAAATGATTAGAAGAAATAGTGCCCTTCGCAAGGTGAGTTCCTAGTAAACTATTAATAATATCAGGCACTTTAAACTATTAAATCAGTAAGGTAAAGGTTACTTAAGCTCTCGATCTAATCGGTCGACTTAGAACAGATATAAATGTCTTATCCAGTTTTAACTCTAATAAATAGACTACTATTATGAGAAATTCTATCGATCCAGTTCTAGTAAATGAATTCGGTCTAACTAGGGAGTTAATAAGTAAACTTGAGGCATGGATATCCGCTGACAGTGGAATAATTCTAGCAAGCGGTAAACATAGTGACTCTAAAATAATTCTTAATAAGTTAGCTCCTGATTGGTCACACCTGTCCCACGCAGAGTTTAAAGAAGACAGCACACAAGATAAAATATTTGTATACCTACAAGACACAGATCCAGTCTCACTTTTTACTAGCTTTATAGAATTGCATTCTCAGAAAGGTGCTAGAACTAGCATCTCAAACAAGATTAGAGGGATTGTAAGTTTAATTCCTTTAAAAAAGCAATGTGGAGCATGCGCAAAACCAACTCCCATTCCCCAAACCTCTAGGGCGATATTCCCCACATTTCTTATTCCCCTTGTTCCTACTTCCTACCTTTTCAGTCGAGGTTGTGAACAATGCGAATATAGATCCTATAAAGGGATTACATTCTTAGAAAGCTTCGCATGTAACCTTAATAGCGACTTTAACTCGCTTGCAGAGAACTTAAACCCTGAAGACCTATTTATTAGATTTAGAAACTCAGGGATGCATATATTTTATGAATCAGGACTTGAGAAAATCAATCTAGGCTTAACTAGCCTAGAGCAAGTTAATGAAAATGCTCCGCCCCTAGAGCAAGCCTTTGATGACCTCTTAAATAGAAAAGAATTCTCTAATAAATTTACTAGCTCCCTAAATGACGCTAAGAAAAATAATTCTGCAAAAAGCATTCTTATTGTTGAAGATGATAACGATCAAAGGGAGATTCTTAAACTCGTATTTCAAAAAGAAGGCTTTGAAGTTAGTACGGCTGAAAATGGTAAAATCGCATTAGAACTCCTAAATTCAAATCCCGTACAGATAATATTATCTGATATTATGATGCCTGTAATGAATGGATTACAACTAGTAAAAGCCGTAAAAGGCTCTCCACTACTGAAAAACATACCAGTACTCATGCTAACTGCTAGCTCAAACCCAGATCACGAAGTAAAGCTACTGGAAGAGGGAGCAGATGATTACTGCGCAAAGAATGTAAAGAAAAAGGTTTTACTTACTCGAGTAGAGAAATTAATTGAAAAGAACAAATCAGATAAAACAAGCCTAGAACACTTTCTAACCTAACCTTAACCCTACTTTACTTGGAAACCGCTAGGAATCTCTGTAGAAAACGGGTTTGGCTCAAGCTGAACCTTATTCTGCTTAATTAAGAGAACTGCTTCTAGTTTAGCACTTGAGCTATCAGGGATTATAGATATTTTAGTGGGCACACAATCTGTACCAGAAACCTCATCTCCTCTATAAATAACTCCCGAATCATTG
>JBILFC010000044.1:0-15695 GCA_044351785.1 Bdellovibrionota bacterium | reverse complement strand
AAAAAAGTCGATCCTACTGGAAAGGAAACGATAGTGTTATCAAAACCTCACTTGAAAAATTCATTTAAAAGAGAAAGGATAATTAGGCTATTAAAGCACATAGGCAGCCAAGAGGCTTTGGAAGCTGTAAAAGAGTTACTGGCGAAATAGAATTTGCAATTAGAGACTTTTTAAAAGGATTTTCGACTCTTAACAATAAAGTTTATTCTCTAAAATAAATTCCTTCAGAGCAGAATGTGGCATAATATTCTTTGTCCTAACACTGGTACTAGAAAAGCCAGGTAGAGTTGGTAGCACTAACAAGTCCACTCCATCTGTCTCCCAATCTTTCCAATTAAGTACTACGTCTTTTAGATCTTCTCCAATTGCCCAGAGGATTTTGTCTTGGGAGCCTTGTTTCTTTTCTCTTACGAGATTTAGGAATTCTATTGAGTAGGTGTAGGGTAGGTGAGAGACTACTAGTCCTGATTTTTTAAAATCTTTGGAATATTTTATATTCTCAGCATCAAGGACAAGTTCAATCATTTTTAATCTAAGACTAAGATCTACTGGGTTATCGTCCTTCCAAGGATTCTGTGCTGTTGGAGCGATGATAACTGTTTTACATATCGAGAGTAGAGTTCTGATATCTGCTATATGACCTTCGTGAATTGGGTCAAAGCTACCACCGAATATGCAACAAACATCCTCTTTAGAATTAATAGATTTAAATTCTTCGAGATCAAATATTGTAATATCTGACATGCTAAATATAACCTAAGGTTAAATATTTCTGAATAGCCTGGACATATAAGCTATGCTCTATGGACAATACCTTCTTAGCTATTTCTTCAGGTGTATCAGCAGGAGCAATATCAATTTCTCCTTGAAGAATAATAGGACCCTCATCGAATTCTTCCGTCACTATGTGAACAGTAGCCCCGCTCTTTAATTCTTTAGCTGCATGAACTGCTTCGTGCACCTTAATGCCATACATTCCAGCACCACCGTACTTCGGTAACAAAGAAGGATGGATATTCAAAATCTTATTCTTATAACCAGCTATTAATTGATCAGGTATTTTTTTTAAATATCCCGCCAACAAGATAAGTTTAATATTCTTTTTCTTGAGTATTTCTATCAATTCTACGTCCCTAACATCCTTACCCTTAGGTAAGGTATGAGCATAAACTCCCAGGTTCTTAGCCCTTTCTAGGCAATATGCATTAGGATTATTGGTGATTACTGCATCTACTGAAAGCGGTAAGTCTGCTAGATTACAAGCTTTTACTATGCTTTCCATGTTAGACCCGCTACCCGAGCACAAAATGGCTGTACTTATTGACTCTATAGGCATGGCTAATTGCATAGGAATGATGTAACTATTAGGAGTGGTCTAAATATTTTGTAAAAAATATTGATTTAATTCTATAATTCTTATATCAAGCCACCCAATTATCATAGAAATTGTAATTTGAAAAAGAAGTCACATGTTTGAAGCTGCAGAAAAAACCGAGATTATTAATAAATTTGCTGCCCAAGAAGGCGATACTGGCTCAGTACGCGTACAGGTAGCTTTAATAACTCATAGACTTAACTATTTATTAGATCATTTTAAAACTAATCCAAAGGACCACCATTCTAGAAGAGGTCTTTTAAAGATGGTTGGTAGAAGAAAGAGACTTCTTGAGTATATGAAGAAGAAAGATCTTCAAGGATACAGAACTTTAATCGGTGAATTAGGTTTAAGAAAATAAGTCTTTCTTAGGCTATAATAAAAAAGGACCCCTTGAGGGTCCTTTTTTCATTTCATCAAACAGACAAATTATGTTATACGATTAACAACTTAGGTTAAATAAGGTTGTTGTGATTGGGGAGGATTTGAGAAGTATTTATGGTCGTGTACTGTTGCTTTCTTAAAAGACTAGACAGAGTCATAATTAAGGGGTCTTAAGTAAGGAACAGTATTTTATACCTGCCATATATTACTCTAATTTAAATCCTCTATTGAATCGTGCACGTAGGTTTTGTGTAGTTCGTGCGCCAAATTATAGATAAGGAAATGATATAATGAGTAATAGCTTAAACGTTAGTAGAACAATCGTAGAAAAAGATTTTTATGGTAGAAAATTTAGCCTAGAGACAGGTTGGTGGGCTAAGCAAGCAGCAGGCGCAGTCATCCTAAGACAAGGTGATACAATGGTAATGGCTACAGTTTGCGAAGCTGGAGCAAAGCCAGATCAAGACTTTTTCCCATTAGTAGTTGATTATCAAGAAAAGTTCTACGCAGGTGGGAAAATTCCTGGTGGATATTTAAAAAGAGAAGGTAGACCAGGAGAACATGAAATTCTAGTTTGTAGGTTAACAGATAGACCTATCAGACCTCTATTCCCTGATGGATATGTTAATGAGGTACAAATCCTTGTTACTGTAATCTCAGCAGATCCAGAGAATGACCCAGAAGTACTTTCAATTACTGCGGCAAGTGCTGCATTACACGTATCTTCATTGCCATTTCTTGGACCAATCGCCGCTGTTAGAGTTGGGAGAGTAAATGGTGAATTTGTTGCTAATCCAACTCCTTCACAACTTGAAGCAAGTGACATCAACATGATCGTTGCTGCTAAGAGAGATGCATTAGTGATGGTAGAAGGTGGAGCTGAGATCGTTCCAGAAGCAGAAATACTAGATGCCTTGTTCTTCGCTCATGAAGAAATAAAGAAGCTTATTGATCTTCAAGAAGATCTTAGAGCAAAAGCTGGGAAACCTAAGGCTGAATTTATTGCACCTGAGGAGAATAAAGAGTTAATTTCAAGCATTGAAGCTATTGCCAAAGATCGCCTATCTTCTGCTCTTTCAATTAAAGCTAAAGCTGAAAGAGGCGAAACAATTAAAGCAATTCAGAAAGATGTATTAAGTCAATTAGCAGAAACCTTCCCAGGACTTGAAGGGAAAATTAAAGCACATATTGATGACATAGCTAGGACCTTAGCTAGGAAGAAAATAGTTCATGAAAAAGTTAGAATCGATGGTCGTGGTCCAAGAGACGTAAGACCAATTCATTGTGAAACTGGTGTACTTCCTAGAGCACATGGTAGTTCTGTATTTACTAGAGGTGAGACTCAAGTAATGTCAGTAGCCACATTGGGCACAACTATGGATGCTCAGAGACTTGATACTCTAATGAGTAAGCCTGATAAATCTTTCATGCTTCATTACAACTTTGCCCCATTTAGTGTTGGTGAAGTAAGAATGAGTAGAGGAGTAGGGCGACGAGAAGTAGGTCACGGCGCATTAGCTGAAAGAGCTGTTTCGAAGATTCTTCCAACTGCAGACCAATTCCCATATACAATTAGAATTGTAGCTGAAACATTTGAATCAAATGGTTCGAGCTCTATGGCTACAGTTTGTAGCTCTAGCATGGCCCTTATGAGTGCTGGAGTTCCTACTAAAGCACCAGTTGGTGGTGTTGCAATGGGGCTTATTAATGAAGATGGTAAGTTTGAAGTAATTACTGATATCCTTGGCGATGAAGACCATTTTGGAGACATGGACTTTAAAGTCTGTGGTACTTCAGAAGGAATTACAGCACTACAAATGGACATTAAGTGTGATGGTCTTACTAGAGAAGTGATGAGCCAAGCGCTAAGTCAAGCTAAAGAAGGTCGTATACATATTTTAGGAGAAATGGCTAAGGCTGTTTCTACAATTGCTCCAGAAATGAGTATGTATGCTCCTAGAATTACCACAATTAAGATTAAGCCAGACAAGATAAGGGAAATCATTGGACCAGGCGGTAAGGTAATTCAAGGAATTACTGCAGCTACAGGTGTGAAGATTGATATCAATGATGACGGAACGGTTAAAATTGCTAGCAGTAGTGAAGATGCTACCAGAAGAGCGTTAGCAATGATTAATAGCATCGTCGAAGAGGCTGAAATTGGAAAAGTATATGATGGAGTAGTTAAACGAATTGCAGAGTTCGGTGCATTTGTTGAAATTCTCCCTGGTACTGATGGCCTAGTACATGTTTCTCAGATTGCGGATGAAAGAGTAGAAGATGTGAGAGACTTCGTAAATGAAGGTGATCTTGTGAAAGTTAAAGTTATCGATATCGATAGACAAGGTAGAATTAGATTAAGTATGAAAGATGCCCTTGAAGGCGCGGAATAATTCCCTAAGATTATAATGGAGACTATCTTATTTCTCTTAGGAATTGTGTTGCCATTTGGTAGCTATGGAATCTTTGGTTATGCCTTTGGTTCCATAGCGAACATATTTTCCAAGAATACTGGCTATGCAATAGAAGGAATTCTTAATTTAGCGCCGAAAAATATACTTTCCTGGGTTTTAGGATTAGAACTTCATTTGTTACTTTCTTTTGGAATGTATCAGTGTCTTGGAATGCCCGTCTTTAGTGCATTTTGGTGTTCTTTCGTAATCTTGTTGTCCATAAGCCTTCTGATACTACAATATATGAAGGCTTTGATGCCTAGTATCTCTTCTCATTTTTCCTTTAAAAATTCGCCTAAATTTACCCTAAACGGTGTCATATTTTTCACCATTACCTTTTGGATTGGTATTACAATATTTTCTGTAGGTGATGGGATTAAAACGTTTTGGGCTAATAATTATGGAGATATTGCAATTCATTTCGGGCTAATAATGAATTACATTCATGGAGCAGTTCCACTCAGAGACTATCATATCTTTCCAGGTGAATATCTTTCATACTCCGTTCTAGTAGATTTTTGGTCTGCCTTGCTTCTTTCAGCATCTCCAACGCTAAGAAATATGCATATAGTCTTTGTAATACAATGGACTCTAATTTGGATGTTGTCTTATGTTTCATTAAATAGGTTTGGACATAAAGTTTTCCCATGGATAGTTCTATTAGGTGGAGGTACTTGGATACAATTTTTATCTAATGTTGATCTATTTCATTATACTTCTGGTCTTAAAGGCTATTCACATATTTTAATCGATAAAGGATTCGGAGTTACCAATCTCCTAGCTTGTATTTGGATTCCACAAAGAACTACCCTTTATGGATTACTAACCCTAACAGTTGGCTTATCAGCCTTTGGTGATCTTTATCTAAAAAGATCACGTAATATTTTAGACACTAAAAGTAATGTTGGATCTTTATTTCAATTAGGGGCCTTATTTGGGATATCATTTTTTGCTAACTTTCACATGGCATTAGTGGGTGGAGTGATTATAGCTTTTTACCTTCTACTTAATTCCCTTCGTGAAACATTAGATAGTAAAAAACTTTATTTATCAAGTGTATATTTCTATATAACCCTTCTATTTTTTTCTTATTTTGCCTATCGACATTATTCTGGAAAGGAAGGGATGATAACCTTTGCCAATGGATGGATGAATACAGATGATCAAGAAATATTCTCTTACTTAATTAAATTTTGGTCACTAAATTTAACAATACTTATTATACCGATATTATACTTTCTTAGCAGACTAAACCTTACCTTAATTATAACATTTATAGGTTTATTTCTCTTTGGTAACTTTGTTTCTTTAAGTTCTTGGGAGTGGGATAACTATAAATTATTCATTGGGCTTTTTGTAAGCATTCTTATCCTAAGTGGATATAGAACTAGACCCCGAGAATTAATAGAAATTATGTTAATTCTGTCAATTTTCCCCGGAATGTATGAAACAGGTAAGTCAGTTACCTTTGATAAAGAGAGTGTAATATATTCCCCTGATGATCTATACAAAGCCGAACAGATGAGAGCAAATACCCCTAAAAATGCGATAATTGCTGGAGCCCCTGATCATAATTCACCTATCTCCATGGCTGGAAGGAAAATATTTTATGGCTATGCGGGTTGGTTAGATTCTCATAATATTGAGGGCGATGAAAGACAAGAAATGAATTCTGATTTTCAATTACTAAAGGAATGTTCAAAGAAGCCCTTAGAAATTTGCCCCGACTACGTACTTGATGATAATTTTCACAGAGATGATTTGGTTGAAAATGGATTTATACAAACTGCTGTTCCATTTCTGTTTAAGGTACCTAAACCTATCTAAATTTCTTTTGCAGTATTTGAATACTTTCAAAGTTGTTGCTTTGTTTCGCCCAATCTAATGGAGTATTACCAGATTTATCGACAATATCCTTTCTTGCACCTGCTTTTATCAATAATTCTGATCCTTTCACGCAATTAATCCTAGCAGTCCAATGCAAAGGAGTCTGACCTTCACCATCAATCCGATTAAGATTCTGTCCTCTTTCTATAGACTCTTTCAATTTCGGTATGTTACATCCTTTAGCATAATTATGGATTAAAGTACCTTCTTGAGTTTGGAGTTTAGCTACAAATTCTTTATTGTGTTCTAACTTTTTCATATTCAGATGTTGATCTTTCATGGCTCTGACCTGACCTTCTTCTATAAGGAGCTTTTCTAGAGTTTTATCGGATACTCCTACTGACGTTACTGGCTCTCCGAAAGCAAAGTATAGTAACTGATATATTCCAATGAATCCTGCTATTAACAATCCACTCGATGCAACGCGGTGAAGCTCTTTATAGATCAGTTCTAATTTATTAAGAGGCTTTACCTTTTCTTTTTCAATTCTTAGAATTCGCGGTACAAATGGCTCATGCTTTGCTTTTAGCTCCCATTTGGCCTTTAGATAAAGGTAGGCACTAGTTAGTTCACCAGATTTTTGAATTAGTGAGATATCAACTCTATCCGCTGTCCTAGTAACCATGTACTCTGCGGAAGCTCTTTGGAACTTCTTTTCTAACTCATCTAGATTTCCTTCTTCTGGATTGCCTAAGAGGGCTAGGTAATATGTTTCTAAATTAGGAGCCATGAAATTTAACTAATGCAGATACTATAATTGATAAAAGATTGAATTCTATATTCTTTTTGATGACATATTTATCGACTCTGTTTCATGAAAAATCATGAATTTGACCAATAAAAGTAGCACTAGGCCTACTGGAGCGATAAGTGTCTGTAAATTTTAATTATTTGCGCTTAACCTACTTAACATAGTATTTAGATATTATGAGTATTACTCCTATAAATTCTAAACTGCCGGATTCAAGAGATAGTTCAATACCTTTTAAAGTAGGAGATAAAAGAGAACCTAAAGGTGATCAGCCCACCGCAATAAAAGAATTAACAAGAGGTTTTAAAAATGGCTTAAATAGAATGACACTCCTCGGTGTTACCGGCTCTGGAAAGACCTTCACGGTAGCCCATTTAATCGAAAAACTGCAACTGCCAACATTAATAATCGCTCATAATAAAACCTTAGCAGCTCAACTTTATTCAGAATTTGCGAGTTTCTTTCCCGAGAATGCAGTACGATATTTTGTAAGTTATTATGATTATTATCAGCCAGAGGCATATGTTCCCTCCACAGATACCTTCATAGAAAAGGACGCTTCAATCAATGAAGAAATAGATAAATTAAGACATGCTAGCACGAAGGCACTTCTTGAAAGAAAAGATACTATTGTTGTCTCAAGTGTTAGTTGCATATATGGCTTAGGAGACCCTGATAGCTATTTCAAAATGATGCTTTACCTAGAGTCCGGAGATAAAGTTAAAAGACTTGAGCTTCTAAGGAAATTAGTTCTTCTTCAATACCAACGTCAAGATAACGATTTTACAACTGGAACATTCAGGGTAAGGGGAGATGTAGTTGAAGTATGTACGGCAGATGAAACAGACAAAGTTATTAGAATTGAATTGTTTGGTGATGAGGTGGAAAGTTTAAGTGAAGTAGATAGACTAACTGGAAAGATATTAAGAAATCTGAAAAAGATCTGCATCTATCCAGCAAGTCACTTCGTAACTGAAGTAGACGCAATTAAAAGAGCTAAAGTCAGTATTACCCATGAATTAGAAGAGAGGCTCATAGTCCTCCGAAGACTAGGTAAGAATCTTGAAGCAGATAGATTAGAACTAATGTCAGAAATGGGCTTTTGTTCGGGAATAGAAAACTACTCAAGGCATATTACTGGGAGACCTCCAGGGGCTCCTCCGCCGACATTACTTGACTATTTCCCAGATGACTTTCTTGTCGTTATTGATGAAAGTCATGTCACGACCTCACAGATATCTGGAATGTACCGCGGAGATCAATCACGTAAGCAAACATTAGTTGATTTTGGTTTTAGATTACCCTCTGCACTTGATAACAGACCACTACAGTTCGATGAATTTTATAAGAAAGCTAAAAAGTTACTTTTTGTATCTGCGACACCAAATGAATTTGAAATTAAAGAATCTAATAATAACGTTGTAGAGCAAGTCATTAGACCAACTGGCTTGTTAGATCCTATTATCAATATAAGACCCGCCACAAATCAAGTTGATGACTTACTAGAAGAAATTAGATCCACCGTTGAAAAGGGAGAAAGAATCTTAGTCACAACATTAACAAAAAGAATGGCCGAGGATCTAAGTGAATACTATAGAGAAGTAGGGGTTAAAGTAAAGTATCTGCATTCAGAAATCCATACATTAGATAGAATTGATATCATTAGAGGTCTTAGGACCGGAGAATTTGATGTATTAATTGGGATTAATTTATTGAGGGAAGGTTTAGATCTACCTGAAGTTAGTTTAGTAGCTATTCTTGATGCTGATAAAGAAGGATTTCTTAGGTCTGAGACAAGTCTAATACAAACGATGGGCCGAGCTGCCCGTAATATCAATGGCAAAGTTATTTTATACGCAGATAAAGAAACAGGCTCTATGCAGAGAGCGATAAGTGAAACTAACAGAAGAAGGAAAATTCAAGAAGAATATAACATTAAGCACGATATCAATCCTACCAGCACCTCGCGTAGTAGTGATAATGCTATGATCGAAGTATCTATTGACCTAGACAATGTCTTGGTCAATATGGAAGACTTTCAGAATTTACCCAGAGATCCAGCACAATGTAAAAAATTAATAAATAGTTTAAGAGCAGAGATGTTTCAGCACGCTAAAAAATATGAGTTTGAGCAAGCAACACTCATAAGAGACAAGGTATATAAGCTTGAAAAATTGCTAACTTACTTATAACTATTTTTTATTGCTGACCAAAGGGCTTCCGTAGCAAATATAAGATCTTCTTTAGTTCCAGAATTATTTATAATATAATCTGCAAATTTAATTTTTTCTTCCGAAGGGATTTGAGTATTATACCGCAATTCAGCTTGCTCTAATGTCAAACCATCTCGAGAGATAATGCGAGAGAGAGAATCTTCTTTCTTAGCATGAACTACAATTACTGCTTTAAATGACTCATTATCAAGTTTTGATTCATAATAAAGAGGACAATCGTAAATTACTATTTTCCCTTCAGCAATTCCATGCTCCATTTCTGTAATAGCATCGGCTCGTACTTGCGGATGGATTACATTTTCAACAATCCTTCTTTTACTTGCATCAATAAAAATTTCATCTCTTAAAAAGTCCCGATCCAATTCACCATTCTTTTGTAATATCTTTGGCCCCAATTGTTCTGTTAATTTTTCCAGGACTTGCGTACCTTTTCTAACTGCCAACTTACTTAAAGCATCAGCTGAAACAATTCTAGCACCCTTTCCCTCTAGAATACCCGCTACTGTCGACTTGCCAGATCCGGAGCAGCCGGTAAGCACTATTACCTTTGAATAAGTATTTAATTCTGCTGATGACATAAAATATACGAAAATTTGAGCATAATTCTTGAGGATATTCTGAAGATATCGTACTGTACTGAAAATACTTACACAATAATCGCATTATAAGGAATCTAATTAATTCTATGTTATTTGCAGCTTTTGAAAAAAAATGGTGGAAAGCCCTAATTGGAGATCAAGATACCATGTCCGATGATAAAAATTTTAATTTAGATTCTAATGTTCGTAGCGAAGAACTCAGCTCTGATGATACTCATGAGATAGAAGAGGCCGTAAAGATGACCTCTCCTAAGGCATGGAAAGAAGGAGAAGATTTCATAAATGAATCTGAAGGTTTAGCGCCAGATGAAGAGGTCGTTAGCCTTGATGACGAACTAGACCAAGATGAAGAAGTTTTTGTAAGTCCACCTTCAGAATATGCTGAAGAGGGAGCCTATGATTTGGATGGAAAAGAACTCAGTGATGATGATTATTATGATGAGGATGAAGAGAAGTCTAGAGTTAGAGAAGACATTGAATCTGCAAAAGAATTTTTTAACACAGAAGTACTATATCGATACGATATTCTTGATGACGAAAGAAGAGCTGAGCTAATTGGCAGATACAGAATAGAGATTCGAGGTGATAAAGGTGGCGTTTGGACCTTAGATGTAAATGAAAAAACTATAAATGTAATTTCACAAAGAGAAGATGCAGATCTTGTTCTAATGTTACATCATGAAGATTTTCTAAGTATTGTAAATGGCAAATTGAATCCGCAAATTGCTTTAGTATCTCAAAGAGTTAAAGTAAGTGGCGATTCTAAAAAGGCATCTTTATTTCAGAATATTATGTCGCCAATGTCTGATTATTAGTTTATTGCTCGGCCAAAGGAAGTATTTGTGATTAGTAATGATAAGAATCTAGTGCAAATTACCCAGCGTATACCTGAATGGTTAAAACGACCTCCTGGAAGTACGAAAGAGGCAACTCAGCTTAAACAGACATTAAGAAAGTCTAAATTGAATACAGTCTGTGAGGAGGCAAGATGTCCTAATATAGGAGAATGCTTTTCAAGCGGAACTGCAACTTTTATGATCTTGGGCGATATTTGTACTCGCGGTTGTAGGTTCTGCTCCGTAACTACTGGAAAGCCTTTAATGCCAGAATCTGAGTTTGAGCTTGAAGCAGAGCGAGTTGTTGAAGCAACTAAAGCGCTTAATTTATCTTATGTTGTAGTTACATCTGTCGCCAGAGATGATCTAGCAGATGGTGGTGCTAGTGGTTTTTACCATACTGTGACTTTATTAAAAAAAGAGATCCCTGGAATTTCAGTGGAAGTGTTAATTCCGGATCTTAGAGGAGATAAAAACGCACTTCAGAAGGTCATGGAAAGCAGTCCTAACGTTATTAATCATAATCTTGAAACGGTTCCACGCCTTTATAGGCAAGTTAGACCTGGATCATCATATCTTCGTTCCCTTGAACTACTTTTGTGGGTAAAAGAAAATGATCCAAAAATACTTACTAAAACTGGTATCATGTTAGGATTAGGAGAAGAATCAGATGAAGTAGAGACGCTTCTAAGGGATTGTAGTCAACATAAAATAGATATTTTCACTGCTGGTCAGTATATGCAACCTACAAAATCCCATTTGCCTGTGGACAGATATATTCCGCCCGAAGAATTTAATGACTATGCGATTAAGGCACAGAAATACAAGTTTAAAAATGTATTTATGGGACCACTAGTTCGCTCTAGCTATCATGCCGGAGAAATGACAAGAAGTTTCGCGACCAAGTAAATCTAAAGAATGAACCAAGAATTATCTTCATCAACAAGAATAAACAACTTACCTCCTTATGCTTTAAGTAAAGTAGCAAGCAAAGTACATGCACTTAGGATGGACGGAAGAGATGTTATTGATTGTAGCCAATTAAATCCATCTCTACCCCCTCCGCAGTTAGCGATTGATAGACTTGTTGAGGCATCTTTAATGCCTCACAACCACCGTTATACATCTAGTATTGGGATTGTTGCATTACGAGAAGCATTCGCTTCTTATTACGCAAGTAGCTTTAGAGTTTCACTGAATCCGGCTACTGAAGTAGTAGTTACTCAAGGAGCAAAGGAAGCATGCCTAAACGTTTTACTTTCAATTGTATCACCTGGCGATACTGCTTTAATTACTACTCCTTCATATCCAGTTCATTCCGCTGCAATTTCAATTGCTGGTGGAAGCTTTGTTGGAGTACCTCTTTGGAAAGATTATCAGTCCTATTTGAATCAGGAAGGGGTATTGGATGGTAATAATGAATACTTTTTTAATAGATTAGAGAATAGATATGAGCAAACTTGGCCAAGACCAAAAATCTTATTAACTTCCTTTCCGCATAATCCAACTGCGAGCATTGTCACCAAATGTTTCTATGAAAGGCTCCTAGATTTTTCTATACGGAATAATGTTCTTCTAATAAATGATTTTGCGCATGGTGATTTATATTTTAATGGTAAAGATTGCTGTAGCTTACTATCCCTTGAATCAGCCAAAGATAATTGTATCGAGTTTTACTCTCTTTCCAAGGGTTTTGCGCTTGCCGGGTGGCGAGTAGGGACAGTAGTAGGTTCTGCCGAGATTATTAAAAAAGTAAAATCTTTAAATAGCTTTTCAGGTTTTGGTATTTTCCAGCCAATTCAAATTGCTGCTGCGAAATTTCTCAATTACTCAATTAAGAATCCAGAACTTTCGGTAGCTAAAGAACATTTACATATCTATAAAGATAGACAGACTTTACTTATTGAAGGTTTAACAAAGTTGGGATGGGATATATGTACTCCTAAAGCCAGTAGTATGCTGTGGGCACGCATCCCTGAGAAGCATCGTATAATAGGAGCTGATGAGTTCTGTGATAGAATATTAGAAGAATGTTTGATAGCATTCTCTCCTGGTACAGGCTTTGATTTACAACAAAAGGACGTGGTTAGGATTTCTTTATCCGAAAATGAAAAAAGATTAAGAGAACTTATTCGAAGGTTAGAATTATGGGGAAATTAGTAATTTTCATTTGTTGTTTCCTTACAGCAATGGTTGAGGCAGATGATTGTATTCAGGCATTAAGATCAGTTAGAAAAACTAACCTACCTACGATGTCAAAGGAGGAAGTCGTTACTAACCTCGAGGATGCTATTAAATATTGTCCTAAGTTAGTTGAAGCATACTATGAATACGGCAGATTTTATCTTAGTAATGCTAAATACTCAGAAGCAGAGGAAAAATTTAAGAAAGCTGATTCTTTAAAACCGAAGCTTGAATTTGTTCTTGGTATTGCATATTCTCAATGGGGAAGAAAAGATTATAGTTCGGCCGAGAATACCTATAAAGACGCTATTGGTAGATACTCAGGCGATTGGCGCCTATTACAAGGTTTAAGCGTACTTTATCTGAGTATCGGTAGAGCCAAGGAAGCTGAAGAATTACTTAGACAAGCTCTACAAGATGAATCAGGCGTAGGCAGTATCTACTTCAATTTAGGGATGGCACTTATGTCTCTAAATAGAGATGACGAGGCAATGACAAGCATGAAAACAGCTTTAAGTAAGGATCCCACCTTGCCACAAGCAAGCTTAGCATTAGCTCAACTATACCTAAAAAGGGATCAATATAATGAAGCTAAGGCCGTTATTGAGCCTGCATTACTTCACAATCCCAACGATTCAAAGCTGTTAGAAATGATGTTATCTATTCTCGATCTGGGGGGTGATATTTCTGATGCGAGAGCCTTTGTAAATAGATCATCTAACAACTTAAGCGATGTTAGGAAGAGGGTATATAATAATATTTTTGACATTAAATTAGGTGAGGTTGATAAAGCTCTTAGTGATTTTAAGAATCTTAGTGATGCATATCCTAAGGATGGTATAGTTCTAGGAGCTTACGGTTGGGCGTTAGCCACTGTTGGTAAGGGAGAGGCTGCGGAACAAGTACTTTTAAAGGCAATAGAACTAAACGAAAATGATGCGTTTTCTATAAACAATCTAGGTGTTGTGTACGAAAAGAAAGGTTTAAGAGATAAGGCAAAAGCAATGTTTGAGAAAGCTAGCATCGCACTCCCATATGCTAAGATAATTCAAGAAAACGTAGAAAGACTACAGTAGTAAAGTATTAAAAGAGGTTCAAATGTCAGATGGCACTATTAATGAAGGGAAAAAGAAGTCATATGACATTTTTATAGGTATAATAATTTTTCTATTAACATTAACTTTGATGTTAAATAGTAATTTCGGAGGAGGGGTGCCTAAAGAACTAGATCCAACCTTAGTAGCTGAAATTAGAAATCAATTTTACTCTAGTGATACAACCTCTCCTACATTGATAGTCTTTGAAACGTCTTGGTGTGGAGTGTGTAAATCACTAAAAGCAGATCTTAAACAAAGAGGCGTTAACTACAAAACTCTTGATGTTGAAAGTAGTAAAGAAGCATACCAACTTTATCAAAGGGTTTATGGCGAGTCTAACGGACCAGTACCTGTAACAGTAGCAGGCAATCAGGTAATTATAGGTGGTCAGGTTGATAAGATTATAGAGGCAAGTAAAAAACTCTAATACATTTTATTAATTTCATCCAAATATCTCTTCTCAACTTCTGTCTTCTTTACCTTCATTGATGGTGTTAGAAGGCCGTTTTCAATACTAAATTCCTCCTTCGCAATATAAAACTTTTTTACTGTTTCATATGAGGCAAGCTCTTTGTTAATACTAGAAATATGACTAGAGACTATTGAATGTATTTGCTCATTCTGATTAGGGTCATCTACAACACTGAGGTCTATATTTAGTATCTCTTTCACTGAAACAGGGTTCAAAGTGAGAATAGTTATACAATACTTTCTTCCATCTCCGAAAAGAGCGGCCTGGCTAACTAGGACAGAACTCATGATTTTCTCTTCAATCGCAAGAGGCGCAATTTTTTTCCCGCCTGAGGTAACAATTAATTCTTTTTTCCTGCCCTCTACATATAAGAAACCATTTTCATCTATTCGACCAAGATCACCTGTCACAAACCAACCATCGGCGGTGAAAGCATTCTTACTTGCAGTTGGCCGATTAAGATATCCACTAAAAATATTCGGTCCTTTAAATTGGATTTCGCCATCAGAAGCAATTCTTAAATTAATATCCGAAGCAAGCACAGGCCCAACACTCCCTACCTTTCTTTTATCTAGTGTGCATACATTAGTTGCTACTACAGTCTCTGTAAGACCATAGCCTTCTAGTATCATAATATTTAACTGATCGAAGAAACTATGAACACTAGGAGAAAGTTTAGCCCCTCCACTGATGCAGTATTTAAACTTAGTGCCAAAGATTTGTTTCTTGATCTTTGCTCTTACTGGTGTGCATAAAAGTTTAACCAATTGAGTAAACCCAGTTGGTTTAGGATTTGCGGACCATAGAGTTAATGCAAGAAGTTTTGCTTTCAAGCCTTTTTTACCACTTTCGGTTTGAAGTTGATCTTTAATCTTCTCTAGAAAGCGGGGGACGATAGGGATAATAGATGCACCTAAGGAGGACATATCCCTAAATATTATTAGTGGCTTCAACTTCGAGCTTAAATTATCGCTCACCTCAGGCATGCATAGACTTATAGGCGTAAGAGCTGCAATATAGGACATTAGTTTTGCAAAGGAATGTGCTAGAGGCAGGAATAAATATATTGAGCTACCTTCTAGAATTAAACCTGAATCTAAAACTTGGCGAACATTAGATAAATGATTCTCATGAGTTTGTATGACTCCTTTAGGAGGGCCAGTTGTACCAGAAGTGTATACGATACTAGCAATATCTGAGCGAGATATTTCAGGAACTATAAAATCAATTATTTCATCGCCGCTTAATATATCTTGAATATTTAGTAGATTAAGAATACCCGATTTGAGTGATTCAAAAGAAATTACATTCTGGATGTTTATTCTCGTCTTAGTCTCGGCCCTGTCTTCAGTAGCTTGAATGACCCATTCGCTAGAAACTATCTCCTCAACCTTCTTTAACTGCTCTTCATTCTCAATAAATA
>JBILFC010000239.1:0-4775 GCA_044351785.1 Bdellovibrionota bacterium | reverse complement strand
TCATACTCTGTATCCGAAGAACCTAACAAACGATCACACCAAGGTTCATCAGATAGTAATCCAGAGTTCATTATAAGAAGGTTCTTTATGGTAATGTCCTTCCAACAATCGCTTGAAAGCTCAGGTAAATAGGTAACCAACTTATCTTCTAAACTAAGTTTACCCTCATCCCTAAGTTTTAAAATACAACAGGCTGTAAAAACCTTGGTCATAGATGCTATTGGAAATCTAATTCTGGAAACATCCTGAACTTGTCCATCAGGGATATTACCAAAGTGGATAACTTCCTCTAACTTACCATCGATAACAAGACCAGCTACATGAAAGCCATTAGACTTGTCTTTACAGAAGTCCGAAAATTGATTCTTGAAGTAGGATTTATAAATTTCACCAATTCTATTCATTTCAACAAATCTAAGCCTATTTTAAATGTTCAATCATATCAGCGCCAAATTAACATATTTGCATTTTGGCGCTAGTTTTTCGATCTCAATTCTGGCGCCAAAATGCATTTTTGTCGATTTGGCGCAGGATTTTAGAAATAACCATTACCTAAGCATAGCCAATTAATATAGTATCCTAGAGACGATAAATGGAAATTAATATGACATCTTCATACGATATAAAATTATTTAGCATGGGCGGAACAATAGATAAGGTCATGTATAGCTATATTTATCTGATGCTAAGTTTTTAAGGTTAGCCTAGAAAGATGGCTAATTAAGTAATAGCCCGCATGTTGACATCTCCAATTACATCGAACAGATCCCACGCTGCCACTCGCTTACGCTCGCTCTGCTCTGGATGACAGGTGGGGAATCTTGCTGACGCTCGGTTGCTCTCGAGGACAAAAATTAGTAATTTATTTATCCTCCTGTTATTACATGGAAATCAAAGCGACAATAATTTTCTCTAAATCAAAAGCCAACTTACTTACCACCACTACTTACTAAGGCTACATTCTTTTTCCTCTTTGCTGCCTTAGTAATCTCATCGAAGTCTTCTATTGTAAGGTCGTTTACCGATTTTACCTTACTTTTTGATTTCAAAACTTTAGCCTTAAGTTGGTTCACTGATTTATCTTTCATACACTTACTATTCCTATTAATTCTTCCGGCTTATCAATAATGAAATCTGGTTCTGTTTCCAACAACCGCTCTCTCCCCTGAAACCCGCATCCTACACCTTCCCCAAGGCCTGCTCCACATCCTCTAATATATCCTCAATATCCTCTATCCCCACAGAGAATCTTACTAAGCCGTCCCCTAGCCCATTTGCTTTTCTAATATTCTCTGGGATTTTTTTATTACTCATAGCAGCTGGGATCTGTACCAAGGATTCAACAGCGCCTAGGCTTTCAGCTAACGTAATGACATTAAAACTAGAAACGAACTTATGAAGCTCTGCATCGGTTAAGTTAAACTCCACACTCACCATACCACTATAACCTTTCATCTGTTTTTTAGCGATTTCATGCTGAGGATGACTTTCAAGTCCCGGATATAAAACTCTAGAAACTTTCTTATGACTTGATAAATGCTCAGCGAACTTAAATGCATTTATCTCATGTTGCTTCATTCTTAGTGGAAGTGTTTTAATTCCCCTTCTAAGTAAAAACATCGACAAAGGATCTAAATGCACCCCAAGAGATTTTCTAGAAAAATCAGTCCGCTCTCTAATTTCTAAGCTATTAGTCATTACAGCACCGCCAACAATGTCTGAATGCCCTCCTAAATACTTAGAAGCACTATGAAGTACCGCATCAAAACCAAGACTCAAGGGATTCTGAAAAATAGGAGTTGCAAAGGTATTATCCATTACACTTAAGACTCCATACTTCTTAGCTAGATCAGCAAGAGCTTTTAAATCATAAATCTGCAGAAGTGGATTTGTTGGACTCTCCGCATATAGCATCTTAGCGCCTTTCTTAAGAGCATCCTCCACCATATTCAAGTCCGTCATATCAACCTGAACAAAATTCACTCCATAAGTTCCAAAGAGCTGAACAAAGATTCTATAGGTCCCACCATACAAGTCAGTTGGAATGATTACTGTATCCCCACCTTGAAATAAAGTTGATATCGTAGTTATCGCCCCCACGCCCGAAGAAGTTACAGTAGCATACTTCGCACCTTCAAGAGCTGCTAAGGCTTCTTCTAAAGGATAGAAGTTGGGATTCATGGAACGACCATAATCGTAGACGAATTCCCCAGGGGACTTTTGTGCGTAAACAGAGCACTGATAAATAGGATCAAGGATCGCGCCGGTTATTGGATTTGGTTTAGTTCCTGCGTGGATAGCCTTAGTCTGAGTCCCCTTATAACCTGCCGACATAGTAAATAGTCCTTTTGTTAATTTTAAATTCAATTAACTTAGAACTATCACATCCTTAAAAAAATTGGGACTAAAAACTAAAACTGATCTCCGGTTAAAAGCTGATCAAATATACCTAATAGATAGTGTGGTAAGGATGTTTTAACATTCTTTTCCTCTTCTATCTGTTGAGCCCTTAATATACTTTCTAGTTTATTTTGCTCTCTAATAGTATTAAGGCTTTCCGCGAGCATAGCGTCTCCTGCCCTATATCTATCAGCTTCAGTCTGATACTGACTTCTAATCTTTGCCAACTCACCACTATCTAGCCAAATACCATTACACTTAAGGCACTGGTCAATTTCTACCTTACTAATGAAGTCATATTCTCTTCTTATTAAAGTCTCATCAGGACAACATGGGCAATTTTTAAGTTTATCTTCCGCTATCGCATTTAACATAGAGGATGCATCTAATATACCGTCTCCTAGCTGCTCGTCCCCATCATCTAAACTTTTTATTTCGTTAGAATCGAACCAAATGCCACCACATCCGGGTGAGCACTTGTCGATAAGCACTTTACCCGATGACAGTTCAACTAATGATTTACTACAACTAGGACATTTCTTCATACGCTTTGGTTCCTACTTAATTTTCCTCTAGGAACCTTAGATCGTCTTACTTAGGAGTAATCTTTAATTCTCTACCTAAATTTAGTTCCAAATCCTACGACTTCAGCATGACTACTATAATGCCTTATCCGATTAGCAGCCAGAAGAAATAAAGCCACAAGCATCTAATTTATTTAGGGTTTTTAGAGTAAGGGGATAAATCTAGCACCTTTCCCCTACTTATTCTTGCTTTAGTTTCCCTATAGCACTAGTATCGAAAAACAGGTTTTAACGGAGCTTAGTTAGCTCTGGCCTAGAGCACTTTCCTCTGGAGAGTTCCATGGCTAAGGGAAATGGGAAGAAGAGAAGGAGTTCATCCTCTATTGCATCTAACTCAGGAGCAGTTGTTGTCAATTCATGGCAAAGGAGACCTAAAAATCCCTCCTCAGGCATAGAATTTTTTAAGTTATTCGTACCGAATATCTGGCTAAGCACGGAGTATCAAGTTGTTTTTAATGTCCACGGCAGAAATGGTATGGGCAATCTAACAGTGACAGATAATCTGCCTGTGCTTCACAAAGCAATAAACATTGGACATGAGAACAAGAAGAAATACATCCTCGTAATCCACGGGGGGAAAAATCGAAATGGCGCTTGGGTTAAGTATCTAAAGAATACCTACCAACAACGGCTTAAGCCTTGGAAGAGATCCAATCCAGGAGTCAGTATCCTTTACATTGGAGGTTTAAACACAGGTTGCAAATAACAAAAACCGGGAGCCAAAACTCCCGGTTTCATTCAACAATATAAAAGTAATTTTTATTATTTAGACGCTAAAGTAGAAGGCATCTTTTCTAAGGTAACATCCATCTCTATATCTACATTCTCGCCTACAACCATTGCCCCTGCTTCAGTAAGTTCATTCCACTTTAGGCCATATTTATAACGATCTACAGTACCCTTGGCAATAAATTTAGATCTAACAACCCCATTTTTACTAACAGTTTCACCCATACTTTCGACCTTGAAACTAACAGGCAACGTAATATCCTTTATAGTCAGACTACCTTCCATTACATAGTCCGTATCTGACTTCTTAATGATGGATTTACTTTTAAACTTCATTTCAGGATATTTTGCAGCATCGAAAAATACCGCTTGCTTGAGGTGAGAGTCCCTATCCTCATTTCCAGTGTCTATTGTAGTAACTGGTATTCTTGCCTCTAGAGAAGCACCACTAAAATCTGTATCATTCTTTGCTGTTAGCTGGCCTTCTGGATCCCTAAATTTACCTTCAACCTCCATTAGTACAAAGTGATTAACTTTAAAACTAACCTTTGTTCTTGCTGGAGAAACCTTCCAAGCAACCTCAGCTTGGACTAAATCAACCATACTAACTAGAGATAGAATCCCTAAAAGTCCAAGATTTTTAAATTTTTTAGTGATATTCATATATATTCTCCTGGACTCATGTCCGGAGAATATAAGTATTTACTTCACTTTATAAGAAATTGAATCTACAATCTGAGCATCCATTCTAATCTTGCCCCAACTCCAAAGGCGTTATCCTGACTGGTACCTGCCTTTAACCTCTCATCCCCATACCTAGTAAAGGTATCAAACCGTAGAACATTACGTTGTCCCACCGCTGTCTGAAAACTAACTCCACTTGCTACCGCCCTCTGCCCTATATCTTCCACAGCATAACGTCCGCCGACTTCCACTAAAATCTGCTGCCTTCGATCGTTAAAAAATATCTGATAACCTAAAGCAGAACCAAATGCATCATCAGCCTGATTATTTAAAGCCGCCCCATACCGACCTAAGCCTAATGAAGCAAACAGAACACCT
>JBILFC010000238.1:0-4783 GCA_044351785.1 Bdellovibrionota bacterium | reverse complement strand
AAGTAGAGAGCGTTAGAAAATCTCCTTTAGACTTAGACATTTTTCCAGTACTTTCTACTAGAAAACCTCCATGCATCCATATATTAGCAAAAGTTTTTCCTGTAGCGCATTCGCTTTGTGCAATTTCGTTTGTGTGGTGTACTGGAATATGGTCAATTCCACCGCAATGGATATCGAAAGATTCTCCAAGATACTCCATCGCCATGGCGCTACATTCAATGTGCCATCCAGGATAGCCTATGCCCCAAGGGGAATCCCAGGTAAGTTCTTGATTCTCAAATTTGGATTTCGTAAACCATAATGCAAAATCTTGCGGATTTCTTTTTTGGCTGTCAACTTCAATTCTTGCTCCTGCTTGTAGGCTTTCAAGATTTAGCCCAGCAAGCTTTCCGTAGTCTTTGCATGTGGTGACGTCGAAATAAACATTCCCACCTGATAAGTACGCACTGCCGTTGTTAACAAGTTTCTCAATTAAGGAAATCATTTGAGCGATATGTTCTGTTGCCTTACAAACAATATTTGGTCTAATTATGTTTAGTTCTTTGCAGTCATCAAAGAATATTTGAGTATAGTAGCTTGCGATTTCTTCAGATTTTTTGCCTTCCTTCTTTGATGCGAGAAGCATTTTATCTTCACCATCATCAGCATCCGAGACAAGATGTCCTACGTCGGTGATATTCATGACATGCTTAACTAAATAACCCGCAGATCTTAATGTCCTTGTTAGTAAGTCTTCAAATACGTATGTTCTAAGATTTCCAATATGTTGGTAATTGTAAACAGTCGGACCACAGCAATAAATAGTAACCTCGCTACCTGCGGGTTTATTTAGCATGTTAAGAGATCTACCCTGCGTATTAAAAAGGCAAATTGGATTCATTTCTATATTTGAGTTTATTTATTTAGATTCGCTTTTTCTTCTTGGAATTTTAAAAAGTCTGGTCTAATAATTTCTAATGCTTGTTCTGGTGTATCGACTATAGAAACGAAGTCTAAGTCTCCAGGGCTAATGAGTCGCTCTTTTGATACGACCTCGCTCATCCAAGCCATTAATCCTTTCCAAAATTCAGTGCCAACTAGAATTAAGGGTCGCTTATTCATATGGCCTACTTGAACTAGTTGCCAAGTGAAGTAAAGTTCTAACAATGTACCAATGCCCCCTGGTACTATAATCACAGAATTTGAAAGTCTCATAAAGTCTTCAAGTCTAGAAGAGAATCTTCTATGGTGATGCTTAATGTCTAAATGTTCGCTAGGTTCTTCTTCGAACTTATTAAGCTCAATTGTAATGCCGAATGATTTACTTTTAGTGCCAGATTTTTCCTTTCCACTAAGCACGCCTCTGTTTGCTGCCTCCATCAGTCCTGGTCCACCACCAGTAAGAACATCAATTCCTAGGCGTCCCAGATGTTCTCCAATATCATAGGTGAGTTTGTACATGTCATCATCTGGTTTGATTCTGGCACTACCGAAGATGCATGTTCTGTAAAAGTCGCTTGTATAGTTCGTCAGTTCTAATTCTAGTACTCTTGTTCTGTCTCTCAGAGCGCTTAGGCGCTCAGTTAAACGTCGCCTTCTTACCTTTTTAATGTCATCCATTTTGATACTGCTTATGATTCGTTGATTTTCTTTTTATAGTCCGCAGTAGAAACCGAAAGGGAGGAATCGTCAAGATGGTTAGATGGATTATCCTCTAATATTAGGGATAAATCTCTTTCTGATGTTATGTATGCAAGCCTACTTTCTACCAATTTGCACCAAGCTTCCCAGCCTGGTGCTTGTAGGCGTTCTTGAAGCATCTGTTCTAAATCCTCAGGCGTATCCTCTGGATAATTTCTAATGTTAGTTTCAAGTAATTCGTAAGCTAGATTTATTGCGTTTAGGGTATCTTCAATAAGATTTAAGGAGGTTTCATTGTGTAGGAGTCTTCGTTTTGTCCGTTTAAGTACGCGATCAATTTCTTTTACTGCCAAACTAATTTCTGTAAGTTCTTGTAGGCGGAGCTTGGTGCTTCTGAGACGTGGGTTATGGTGTGGGTGAAAAAAACGATAGATATCCATAACTCAGATTTTAGTTGTGCATACGAATTATAGATTCGTTTTAAATTAATATATATTGATAAGCTTAACGGGGATTAGATAGCTAAGCATTTATTAATGAGTATAAATTTGATCGAGTATCTAAAAAAGTCTATTTTTAGACTTTTTACTTTGAGGATGTTTAGGTAGAGGGCTATTCAGGCCTTAAATTTGTCATGAAAGACTAGGAAATAGCCCATTTAATAGAGCAACCAATAAAAGGTACTTCTGATTTTATAACGTCATTCCCAGTAAGTAACGCCTTAATTGCATCCTCAGCATACTTTTGAGTAACATTAGATTCGTCCTTGGGCGAATCATCGATACCACCATGAAATCTAAGTTTTTGATCTCTATCAAATATAAAAACTTCTGGAGTTGCTTCAGCTCCAAAGGCTTTTGCGGTACCCTGGGTAACATCATGTAGATAAGGGAAAGGTAACTTCTTTTCTAGCATCTTTTCATAACTATCTTCTGGATAAGAAGAACCGTCATTGCTCATTATAAATGCCATTTTTAGGCCTGAAGATGTGTATTCTTCAGCTATTTTTAATAGTCTAGATTGGTAGCCCTGGGCGTATGGACAGTGATTGCTTGTGAAGCAGATTAGAGTAGTTAAGGCGTCTTTAAAGCTTGAGTTAGAGTAGAGCTTCCCATCTGTAGCTTGTAAGCAGAAGTATGGCATAGGTTCTCCGATGGAGAGGCTCTGTTTGCTATTCTCTGTTTGTTCTAATATCACTATTGTACCTTCTTACTTCTTTAAAACAGATATGGATTATTTGGCTAGAATCGAAATATCAACGAATTTTTAATAATATTCCGTTGCCTAGGTATGGTAATCGGCAACCAAGGGCAATACTTATAGGTAATTTTCGAGATGTTTCGATGCTCAATCTGTTCTAAATGGGACAGCTCGCATTAGATTGATCGGTTTTTGGGTAACCTTAGGCCCTTTTTAAAATAGCCTGACTTATGTACGTTAGCGTACAAATTTTAATAAAAAGCATTTATTCACTATAGCAAAGCTATTTTAATTGAGGATTTAAATTCACATGTCTAGTTCCTTTAGTATAGAGAACCTAAAATTAGTTTCTAACACAATCAGATTTTTAGCAGTTGATGGAGTAGAAAAGTCTAACTCAGGTCATCCTGGAATGCCGATGGGTATGGCTGAACTTGCTTCAGTTTTATTACTGAAACATATGAAGTACAATCCAAAAGATGTATCATGGTTAGGTAGAGATAAATTTGTCTTATCAAATGGCCATGGTTCGATGCTTATATATTCAATGCTTCATTTAGCTGGATATAAAGTCTCACTTGATGACCTTAAACAATTTAGACAATGGGATAGTATTACTCCTGGTCATCCTGAATCCTATATGACAGAAGGTGTTGAAACTACGACTGGTCCTTTGGGGCAAGGTATTGGAAATGCTGTTGGTATGGCAATCGCTTCTAAGGTGATGGCAGCAAGATATTCTTCTTCAGAGTTTAATCCATTTGATCAGAAGATCTGGTGCTTTTGTGGTGATGGATGTTTGATGGAAGGAGTTAGTAGTGAGGCTTCCTCACTAGCCGGCCATCTTGGGCTTAACAATTTAATAATTGTTTATGATGATAATAATATTAGTATTGCTGGACGCACTAGTCTTGCATTTACTGAAGATGTAGAAAAACGTTATCAAGCTTATGGATTTAATACATTAAGAGTCGATGGTCATGATGTGGATGCGATAGATAAGGTGTATGCTGAAGCTGCAAAGAGTTCTGATAAGCCTGTTCTAATTTTAGCAAAAACAATTATTGGTAAGGGAAGCCCTAATAAATCAGATTCTTATGGTATTCACGGAAGTCCTTTAGGTAAAGATGAGCTTAAGGCTACCAAAGAAGCAATGGGTTGGCCTTTAGAGCCAACATTCTACGTGCCTGATGAAGTAAGAGCTATGTTCTCTCTTAGAACAGAGGCTTTGTTATCTGTTTATTCAGAATGGCAAGATGAGTATAAGAAATGGGCTACTGCGAATTCAGATAAAGACGCAAGATTGAAGAAACAATCTGAAGTTTTTATTCCGGCAGATTTAGAGGATAAGTTAGTTGCGACTATTAAGGATATTACAGCTCCAACTGCGACTAGAAAGTTATCAGAAACAGTTCTTCAAGAAGCATCGAAGCAAGTAGACTCTTTGATCGGTGGATCTGCTGATTTGGAACCTTCTACTTTAACACTGATCAAGGAATCAGGTGATATTAAGAAGGGAGATTTTGCCGGGCTTAATTTAAGATTCGGTGTAAGAGAGCATGGAATGGGCGCTCTCATGAATGGCTTAAGTTATTTTGGTGGATTTATACCGTATGGATCTACTTTCTTATGTTTTCTTGATTACATGAAGCCAACTTTAAGATTGGCAGCCTTATGTCATCTTAGAGGATTATTTATTTACACTCATGATAGTATATTCTTAGGTGAAGATGGACCTACTCATCAACCGATTGAGCATTTACAGATGATGAGATTGATTCCTAATGTTCATGTTTATAGGCCAGCGGATGCCCTTGAAACTGCTATGAGTTATACCTGTGCTTTAGAGAGAAAAGATGGGCCATCAGTTCTAATTTTTACAAGACAGAACTTGCCTCAGATTGAAAGACCGGCATCATTTAAGCAGTCAGACATTCGTAAGGGAGCTTATACAGCCTATGAA
>JBILFC010000043.1:0-15806 GCA_044351785.1 Bdellovibrionota bacterium | reverse complement strand
TTCCAGTTAATTCGGCTAATCTAAGTATAATTAGAGATTTATTTCCATCTGATGAATTATTAGATTATCTTCAAGGAAAAACAGTAGATATCATAACTTCAATTGCGATGTTTTATGATCTTGAAGATCCTATCAACTTCTGTAAGGAAATAAAGAGAATACTTTCTCCAGAAGGTATTTGGATTTTTGAAATGTCTTACATGCCTAGCATGTTGAAGATGAATTCATATGATACAATATGTCATGAGCACTTAGAGTACTATAGCTTAGCAGTCATTGAGTATATTCTGGATAAAGCGGAGTTAAAGGTTTTAAATGCAACACTAAATGATATAAACGGTGGAAGTATAAGATGTTTCGCTACACATAAGGACAATTTTAGTAATAAGAATGAAGACCACTCTCGTAATTTATTAAAATTAAGACAGGATGAATTTGATTTAGAATTAGATACGGATAAACCATACAAAAATTTTCAAGATCGTATTAATGTTCATAGAGACGAGCTTAATTCTCTCCTGAAATCTTTAAAGAAAGACGGAAAAAAAATACACATATATGGAGCTTCTACGAAGGGTAACACCATTCTTCAGTGGTGCGGAATCGATCATCGTATCATAGATTATGCTGCAGAAAGAAATCCAGATAAATACGGTGCTATCACATTGGGCACAGATATTCCAATTATTAGTGAAGCAGAATCTAGATCAATGAAACCCGATTATTATTTAGTACTACCTTGGCACTTTAAGAATGAATTTGTAAAACGAGAAGCAGAAATTATTACAAGTGGTACTAAACTTATTTTCCCCTTACCTACGATTGAAATAATAGGATAGAGAGATAACCTGGTCGAAAACTATATCGGATGCTTATAAAACTGACATTATTTTGGGTGACTTTTTGAAACTTGAATTATTAGTATTGATACCGACTTATAATGAAAAAGATAATATCTCGGTAATAATAAAAAATGTATTAGACAATTTACCTGAAGCCCATATTCTAATTGTAGATGACAACTCTCCTGATGGTACCGCGGAGGTAGTTACGCAACAGATACTATTTAATACGCAAATATTTCTTTTAAAGCGTCATGCTAAGTTAGGAATTGGTAGTGCACATAAAGATGGGATAGATTGGGCGTACGATAAATCCTATAAATATTTAATAACGTTGGACGCAGATTTAACTCATGATGCTACTTCTTTGCCTAGACTTCTAGATTTGGCTAAAGATGTAGATATGGTTGTAGGGAGTAGATACCTTTTAAAAGGAGGTATGGAAGAATGGACAAGGTGGAGGAGAATTTTATCTAACTCAGGTCACTTTGCTAGTCGGTTCTTTCTAAAATTACCTTATGATTCAACCAATTCTCTCAGAGTATATAATATAGACAGAATACCTCAGCAGGTTTTTAAATTAATTAGAAGTAATGGTTATGCATTCTTTTTTGAAAGTTTATTTATTTTGCAGAAGAACGGTCTATTTATAATACAATGGCCTATAACATTAGCAGCGAGAGCCATAGGCAATTCTAAGATGTCCTATGGTCAAATGGCACTAAGTATTTTGACCTTATTTAATTTATATTTAAAAGAAAGATTTAGCCCAGATTATTATAAGTATAAAAAAAGTTTGTTGGTGGATAGTCAGGATAATCTAAGGAATCATAACGAATGGGATGCTTACTGGAATTCTAAAGAGAGTGCGACCAATGTACTTTATGAAATACTAGCTACTCTATTTAGGAATATTGTAATTAAGCCCAAGTTAACTTCCGTAATATCGAAATATTTGAAACAAGGTTCTAAGGCCTTGCATGCAGGTTGTGGCAGTGGAGAGGTTGATATAGATATCCGATATCGGCTTGAAATTAAAGGAGTTGATATCTCCTTACCAGCTGTACATTACTATAATCAACTACATTTCCCATTTGCGACAGCTACGAAGGATAATATCTTATCATTAACTTTAAGTGATAATACATTCGATCTCGTTTATAACTTGGGAGTTATGGAGCATTTAACGGACGAGGAAATTAGGTTAGCCATGGAAGAGTTTAAGAGGGTATTGCGACCAGGCGGATACTTGATTCTATTTTGGCCACATCAATTGAGTCCTATGCGGCTGATGCTTAAAGCATATTTTAAATTATTTGGTACCATGAAAGATAGCTTGATCCCACCCGAGATAAATCGAATAAAATCAAGAGCTCAAGTTAAGGGATTAGCACAGAAGTCGGGCTTATTGTTAAAAGACTACTATTTCGGATTATCAGATTTTTATACGCAGAGTGTTATCGTTCTACAGAAGCCTTAATAGTTAGTGTATTATAGTTACCGTGCCAGTCAGGAGGCCAGCAAGGAATATTCTGAATAATCACATCGGAACTTAATTTACCTTCGCTTTTAAGTAGAAGAGCGTTTTCTATCGATTGAGCTATCGCAGGCCAAGATGTAGCGAATCTGGGGTCCATCCTTTCACGAACTGAAAAAAAATTAAAATTCACAAGATTAAACCAGATTAATATAAGAGATAGTTTATGCAGGGAAAATCCAATATGACATTTATTGGATAACCAAAGCCACGCAAGTATGCTAGTTAAGGCAGGTATGATGGTAAAGCGCGAATGAAGATGAGAAATAGGGTTTAAGCTAATATATGTGCCATAGTCTCTTACCAAGAACAGCAACACCTTGCCGAGGCAGCCAGTTAAAATTAGCGTACAGATTACTAGAAACTCTTGATTTTTAGCAAGAGGTGTAATTTTCCTTCTGGCTAAAAAGAAGACTATTAGAAACAGAATCAGAATCGGATATATAAATATTCGATAGTAAAATTCTAAAGACAAGCTAAGTCGTTCTCCTAGAATTGGAAGGGCGAGATAGTTTAATATTATGGTCTTTAGAATTACTGAGAAAAAATCACTAAATACTAGTAGGTTTTTTACTGTAGGTAATGAATCACCCTTAACAGAAATATCTGAAAGGCTTAAAAAATTTAGAAGGGAGCATAATAATAATATACCACCTAAGACTAGATAGTTCTTATTTTTGG
Organism: Bdellovibrionota bacterium; assembly: GCA_044351785.1. Classification (GTDB taxonomy): domain Bacteria; phylum Bdellovibrionota_C; class UBA2361; order SZUA-149; family DAOLCO01; genus JAIYCX01. Next base: position 12,746 of record JBILFC010000043.1, on the reverse strand, counting down.
ACAGAAAGAACATTAGAGCTATTAGTGGAAAAAAAATAATACTAAATCCGCAAGAAAAGAACAAGAACGCGGTAATTACTAATAAAGATTTCGAAAAGTACCAATTATCCTTTTTGCCTATTAGTAGCAAAAGAATTAAAAAACCTAAGGGATAGTATAGATTACAAACTGTGAAGTAAATTGAATCAATACCAAACGTAAGAGAAAATAATAGACAAGTCAATATTCTATATATTCGATTGGGGACAATCCAAGAATAATGACTTGTTGAGAATACTGATAGGGAGATAGATGTTATTATTCCACCTAGGATTTGTATAATTAATGGAGAATTAAAAATACTCAATTTGACTGCAAAGAAAGTTAATAATCTCCCGATGAATAAATAGTGGGAGTAAGGAGTAATTAAGGAACGAAAATCCAATTCTATGGCTTGAATAAAGAAAGCCATTCCATCTTCAGCATAAAAAAAACGATTTTTAAAAAATGAAGTGATTCGCCAGGCAGAGGCGGTAAAAGTTAAAATAATGGTAAAGGTTAGCCAGTATGTATCTGTATAAAGGGGGTTGATGGACTGAATAGTAGCACAGTTAGAATCTTTAGTTCGCATATCAAATCTTAATTTAGAGAAGTCTGGTCTAACATATTAATCTTCAAATAAATATCAAAATATTTATGGCAATTGGAAAATTTCTAAACTATTTTTTAGTAGGAGGAATTAGTTAGTCCTCGTGTTTGAGCTGAGAGTACTCTATATTGACTATTGTCGTTAACATTTTCAGCAATAACTTTGAAATTAAGAGTGTCTAAAATCGTTTCAATTTCTTTAGACAAAGAATTTATTTTTGTAGATTCTATTTCAAATTCCTTAGAGTAAAGAACGAGATTAAGACACTTTTCGTTCCTCCACCGATTTATAATTTCACTATCAAAATATTCTCTGGCAAATGTGGTAGATATTGAAAGTGGTAAGAGTGTAAAGGGCTCCTTGTAGTAATATGAGATAGGTGACCTAAGAAAGTCCTGATAGTTTGGGTCAATTAACTTTGCAGGTGTTTGTGCTTCAATAAATCCGGCGGAAGCATAAACACCACAAGTCGGATGGGAAGCAACGATTTCCTTAAAATCATTTACCCAGGGATCCTCTCCCCCGCATTGGTTAGTCCCTATAACTAAATAGTTCTCTATAAGTATGATGCTGAGAGAGCCTAGAAGAAGTAAGTTCTTTATTCTGGGATATGAAAAAATAATAGAGGCTGAAAAAATTGCAGCGAATAGGCTAGCAATAGCAAAATATCTATAAACAAAAAATGGCCCTGAAGAAAGCCTAGCTAAGGAGTATAGAGAAACATATGGAATAATAGTCGCTAAAATGCCATTGAAAATTACTTTGTCGTAGTAACCTGTATTTTTATCTTTTATGTATAATAGCTTGGCTAAAACAATCGTGATTAGAGTGGATGTAGCAGTTGTTATAAACAAGACAAAAATAAGTAAAAATAAGTTAGGAGATGGAGTATGAGAAAGTTCATGAAGATTATTCATCTTATTAAAGATAACATGTAAAAATGGTACAAGTGAAACTGTACAGCCAGCAAAGACAGCAGTAAGCCAATATATTACTTTTTTAAGTATTTCGCTTGAATAGCTCTGGAATAGAACGAAAACAGCTATCGAAGCTAAGCCTAAAATATATAGATAATGAGTTAAAATGAGGATACCAGACAGTATCGAAATGACAACTAATAAACTTTTTTTAGAAGATGTTTGGTAGCGTAAAGTGTAATATAGAATTAATGAAAGTATTAAATTCGCTAAGCCATATGGCCTAGCGAGAATTTCATCAGAATAGAATATAGGAGTACATAGATAAACAATGCAAAGGTACTTTGCATTGTTCTTTCCAAATAGCTCCCTACCAATAAAATATATGGTTATTAGGTTGAGGTAATTAAATATTAAGCTAAGAAACCTGAGAGTATCCTTGCTGTCGCCGAAATAGTAGATCCATTTAGACAATATTAAGAAGTAAATAGGCCCTTGGCCTTGAGTATAAAGAGTCTTGTTAAGAACTTCACTCAGGCTTCCAAGTGAAATACCCCAAGAGCCAAGTTCGTCCAAGCTAAGTAGTTTGCAGTTAGATGAGTACTTATGTGTGCCAATAACATAGGTGAGTAAGAGAAGGAGAATTATTAGATCTTGAAATCTTGAAAATAGAGAAAAAAATTTTAAAAAGCTGGCGTTCTTTAGATGCATTTAACTTCTTTTAGCGATATATTATAGGCGAAATGCGTATTACCGCATCAAACTAGCATATAATAGTTAGTCGAGAAATTATAAATTGAGACGTTATGGAACAATCGTGCTGAATAATAAAAAAATTGTCGTAGTTCTTCCAGCTTATAACGCTTTTAAAACTCTTGAACGTTCATTTAGGGAAATCCCGTTAGAAATTGTAGACGATGTTATTTTAGTGGATGACTGCAGTACTGATCAAACACCAGAATTAGCTCGAAAACTAGGAATCGATTGTATCGTCCACGAAACTAATCTTGGCTATGGAGGAAATCAGAAGACTTGTTATCGTGAGGCACTAAAGCGTGGTGCTGATATTGTCGTGATGCTCCATCCTGATTATCAGTATACTCCTAAGTTAATTCCAGCTCTTGTCTCCATGATTGCATATGGGGAGTATGACGCTGCGATTGCATCTAGAATACTTGGAAAGGGAGCATTGATAGGCGGCATGCCATTATATAAGTATTTTTTTAATAGAGTTTTAACATTAATCCAGAATATTTTAATGGGGCAGAAGTTTTCAGAGTATCATACTGGATTTAGAGCTTTTTCTAGGCAAGTATTGGAAAATCTGCCCTTGGAGAAAAATTCTAATGATTTCATCTTTGATAATCAAATGATTGCTCAGATGGTATTCCAAAATTTTAAGGTTGCGGAAATAAGTTGTCCCACTAGGTATTTTCCAGAGGCTTCATCGATTAATTTGAGACGAAGTGTTGTTTATGGGCTAGGAGTTATAAAGGTCAGTTTGCAATATTTTTTTAAAAAGAGATGGTCAGGTTTTAATTGTCGTTATTTACATTTTTCTAGCTAACATTAAGTTACATCCATCTATCGGTTTAACTGTCACGAAATTCATGTTTTGAAGCTCATTTTGAACATTGTGAACAATTGGATCTAGAGATCCATTTTCAGTCTTTAGGGTCTCGTCATTAGGATAAAGTAGAAGGCATGGCTTATGGTTAATAGCTGGCAGAATGGTATTCTCAAAATAGGTTTTAGCGAGATTTGTGGAAATTGATATGGGCAATAAGTTTACTCTACTCTTCGTATAGTAGGCAATAGGAGCGGTTAAGAAGTCTTGATAAAGAGGGTTTTCTAGGTAAGCTGGGTTCTGTAGCTCTATAAAGCCTGTCGAAGCGTATAGCTCGCAGGTTTGTTCTTCTTTTGCAAGGATAGATTCAATAGCTACCTTACATCGATTATCAGCTTCGCAACCATTAATATTGTGGTGGTAGTAATTCTCTATGAAGAGAAACAATATTATAAAGGATAACAATGCCCATTTTGCTCTAGGGTACAGGCATATTATTGATGCTAAAAAGAATGCTCCGTAAAATGATGCAATGGAAAAATATCTCGGAAGAAAAAAGGTTCCGGGAATAATATTGTGCAATTGGTGAAGAGATAAATAACAAAATATCATTCCAAGGAATCCGGATAGGAGAAGGGGCAGGATTTTTAAATCTTTGCTACCTAGTTTGAATACCAGGGCAGTAAATAGGAAAGCTAGAAGTCCAACTCCTAGACTTGAAAAGGCAAAAACCTCAAATAGTTCGTATATAGTTGGAAGCTTAGCGGAAGCTAGATCTGTAATCTTATCGGTTTTTCTTGTGATGATGTCTTTTAAAATAAGAAGGGTAGAACCTACTGTTAATGTTGTGAGTAAACTCCAGGTTATTGCATTCTTCTTTTTAAGACTTCTTTCTGAAAGTGCAATGACTAAGAGCAGTATTGGCGGGATACTAAATAGGTAGAGATAGTGGGTGAGAATTAGTAGAGGAATTAGAAGGACTAGCGGTAAGAGCTTGGTGACTTTTTTACTTTTAGTAAAAGAGACAGAACTTAGAAGTATGCCGCTTAGTAAAATCGTAGCTAGTGCATAGGGTCTTGCTAGAATTTCATTAGTAAAGATGATGGGACTGAGGTAGTAGGTAAGTATAAGCATGCTACCAAAAGCCTTATCAAATGAAATTCCACCGATCCTGAATAGAAGCGCCATGTTCATTAGGTGAAGCATTAATGAAAGAAGTCGCATGGACTCTTTGGAGTCTCCAAGAAGGTTTATCCATTTAGAAAGAAGAAGGAAGTAAACTGGTCCTTGACCTTGACTTAGTAGGGTCTTTTCTATGATATAGTTTGAGCTTCCCTTCGATAATCCCCATGAGCCTAGTTCGTCTACTGTAAGAGGGATACAGTAGTTGTGATGAAAATATAGATAGGTTAAAAGAATAACTGTCCCTACTATTATTAAGTTATTTAACTTAAATTGGAGATTGGTTGGCTTTAATAAATTCATCGGCAAACAATATAGTCTTTTCTCTCTTTAGAGGCTATGGATTTATTTGGGTTATAATTAACTTCTTTCTACTTAGAGGTTCTGGATTTCAAAATTTCTTCTACCACCCCGATGAGCTTATGCATGTCATAATTGCTAGTGGTGGCTCATTTATGGAGGTTGCGAGGAGGAGTCTAGTGGAGCTTCATCCTCCTTTATTCTATTTTGTTGCATACTGGCCGTTTAAGGTTTTGGGTTCGGTTGAGGGGAAGAGATTGGTTTCTCTGATTCCAAGTTTTCTTACTCTATTAGCTTTATATAGGATTGGATTTGGGGTTAGGGGACGGGTGTTGGGAGTTACCTTGGCTCTTCTATTCTGTTTTAGTCCTATATCTGTGACTCTATCTAGCCTACTTAGGCACTATGCCTTGGAGTTGTTCTTTTTATCTTTTGCCTTATCGAGCTTGTTAAGTAACTGGAAGAGTAAGGGGTTATCTAAGTTGCCTATAGTTTATGTGCTTTTGATGTTGTTTGCATGTACGTCTAATTTTTCTTCCTTTATCCCTGCTTTCGCTATAGCTCTTGTGGTTGGAGGTTTTTATGCGGTTAGAAAAGAATGGAAGTTGTTGGCGTCTTGGGTGGGAGCTCATTTTAGTTTTATAGCTTTAGCTGGAGTTTTCTATTCTAGTTATTTTGCAGAAGGTAGGATTGGCAGAGGCTGGAATGAGTTTTTAAAAGTGGAGGGCGGTATTTCTACTTTTGTAATTGAAGATTTGAGTGAGTTGGTGTTTAGGCTGTTCAATTTAATTTTTCATTTTTTTGCACCAAGTTTCTATCTTTTGCCACTTGTTCTGATCTTGATGGCTATCGGCGTGTATCGGTTAATGAGGGAGGAAGTTGCCGTTTTTAGATTGGTTTTTATGGTAATTTTATTTCATGTAGTTTTGGCTTATTATTCGGTTTATCCTTTGGCTGGCCTTAGATATTGCTACTTTATTTGGCCTTTTTGTGGTTTATTGTTAGCCTTTGGCATAACTGTTTGCATAGAGTGGCTTGTTTCCAAAGTTCCTGAATTAATCATTATAGAAAAGCCAGTTCAAGGGGTAATTGTATTATGTGCGATTTACTTATCAAGTACGGGATTCTATTTTTATAGGAACCAAGATTATCCTATGCCTCTTAAGTCCTATGATGAAGGCATGAGTTTTCTTAGGGATAAGGTTAATAAAGATGATATTTTAATTACTAACCGCTTGTCCCATTTATACTTTTTATGGGATAGGGATAAGGGTGCTACTATGTATGAGGCTTCAGAGTTTTCATCCTTACCTTTTAATGGATCGAATATTTATTTCGCCAATAAAAATTATTCTTGGGAATATTCAAAGAAAAATTATTTTACTGATTTTATTTCTGCATCGAAACCTTACATGTCTAACTTGCATCCTAAGAAGGTATGGTTTTTTATCTTCTCGCATACAGACTTCGTGATAAGTTCGCTAAGTAGTTGTAGTGAGATGAATAATAAAATTATAGATCGAATAAAATTCGATGGTTTTATGGCTTTTTCAGTAGAGGGAAGCTTTTTTGAGGAAAGTTTTCTTAATGGATATGTCATACTTGATACATGTTTAGCCCATTCTCGGGAGCCAGTAGTGGCGCGGGCTATGTTTACAGAAGGCGAATAGGTTCTAACTAGCTGAAATCGCTAACCTTTTTCTGTGACATTTCTTTTACAATCTCTCTACAATCACTTTACATAAGGGTGACAACTACCCCTAAAGTTTAATCTATTATCCCCAACATGTTTGGACGGGTTTCAAAAAGAAATTTGTTCATAGCTGCAAACTAAAAAAACAAACGGAAGAACCAAACCTTGGAGGGTTAATAAAATGGCTGCTAAAGTAAATGCAAGAAAAGTTGTACAAGAAGAATTAACTGATGAACAATTAGTTAAAAGAATAATGAAGGGATGCGAAGCAAGCTTTGCAGAAGTTATTAGAAGATACGAAACAAAAGTACACAACCTATCAATGAGATTGACTAGGAATGCTGAGGATGCGGAAGAAGTACTTCAAGATGTTTTTATCACTGTATATAAAAAGATCGCTAGTTTTGAAGGAAAAGCTAAGTTTTCAAGTTGGCTATATAGAATCACAGTAAACTGTGCATTTATGAAGCTAAGAAAGAATAAACAAGATAGAACAGTTTCTATGGAAGATATGCTTCCAACATTAGAAAACCAAGAGAATAAAAATCCTGTTGGTTTCGGTGGTAGATCTGATGCCTTAACAATGAATAATCAGATTAGAGAGGCTCTTGAGGGGGCAATTGGAAAGCTTCCTGAAGATTATAGAGCTGTGTTTGTTCTAAGGGATGTTGATGGTCTTTCTAATAAGGAAGTTGGAGATATTTTAAATTTAAGTATCCCAGCGGTTAAGTCCAGACTACATAGATCAAGAATTATGCTTAAGAAGAGACTTCGTAAGTTCTATGAAGATTTCGCGATTACTGAGCCTACTGCAACAAGAAAAAGGAAGGTTCGTGCATCCTTTCAACAGGCTGCGTAATCTAATCATGAGTTCCTAATTGCTGGTTAAAGCAGTAGGACTCTGGTGATCAAGTTTGGTTATTCTAGGTTCTTCTGCCTGATAAGAGATTGCAGCCTCTTATCAGGTTTTTTTGTTTCCGCATCCACAGCTATTATTCCCGCAGTCCTTGGGGTTTTTTAGCTTCTTATAGATAAACATTGCAGAAGCAATAACTAAGATTAATGAAAGTACTGTATCAATCATGAGGTTAAGCTTCTAAAGTAGGTTATCGTGAACAATCATGGTCCCGAAGAATATACAGAGTGTACAGGATATAAGTATCATAGCAACTTGAAGATTATTAGAGCCTATTATCTTCTTAGTAAATGGAACACTAAGAAGTCCAGCGGCTACGAGCATTCCTAACATAGACCCTATACCGAATATTCCAAGATAAAGTAGGCCTTCAAGGGTTGATTTAATCTGAGTCATTACAAGCACAATAAGAGCGCCACTACCGGCAAGGCCATGAACTAAACCTACAAAATAGGCAAGGTGATGAGGGTGATGATGGCTGTGTTCGTGAAGCTTAGTTCTATAAAACTTATTAAGTCTAAGAAAGGCTAGGGTTATAAGCAGTACTCCAACTGAAGCTTCAAAGTAATGAAATATGTCTTCACTAACTTGTATCTTTAAATAGATCATTACTAAACCTACTAAAAGTATCGTGGAAGTATGTCCAAGCCCCCAATAAATGCCATCTTTAATCGCAAATGATGTCTTTTTTCTGTTAGTTACTAGGTTACTCACAGCTAAAAGATGATCTGCTTCAAAGGCATGAGTAAAACCACTATAAACTGCTAGTAGTAATTGAATCATTATTTAACTTAAACGACTTTCATGCGCCCAAAGGCCAAGAGCAGGGTTACTAATAAAATATACTCTCTCACCATCAGGCATGGTGTTCCAACCTTCTTTCATTTCTTTATGAGGATATCTTTTTTCCATTTCAGATAGATCGCCGTAATTGTAACCAACGCTTTCTATCTCTTCTTTAGTTAATACTCCTGGGCAATAGGTAACTTTAAATCTATTTTCACTAGATCCGTGAATTAAATGAGCTGCTGCTGAAAGGTTATTTCTAATATCTTCATTGTCTCTTACAAAGCCCATTACTTCTGGCGTTGTTCTGTACCCATACTTCCTAATAAGTTTATCTATTTGTGGATCCTCTCCGAATACTCCTACCTTAGGAGCTAGTACAACTAATTCACCATCATCTGCTATTGCAAGGCGAGTTCTATATATAGATTTATTTCCTAACCAGGTGCTGTGAAACTCTTCCGGATCAAGATAAACGACCATCTTCTTAGGGGCTTCATCTATAATTTTGAAGTTCACTTTTAATGATAATTCTGCCGCCTTTTCAAAGCACTCTACGTCACTACCGATGTATAGTCCTCGCATGTGGAGATTATTATCTTCGTCTGGGCCAATGACGGTTTGAATATAAACTAGAGGTAGTTTCTGGCAAAAGTTATCCTGAGCGTAATTAAGAATTTTTCTAAGAGGAGTATCAGCTCTCCCCATCATTCTCTCCATTCCGTAAGCAGCACCGATGAAATGACTTTCGTTGATGCCGAGCGCTCCACCAGTACCTACGAATAAATTCTTGTTGTAATTAGCCATGCCAATTACTTCATGTGGTACAACTTGCCCTATAGAAAGTATAAGATCGTGACCTCCTTCCCAGATTAGTTTATTCATCTGCGCGGGCCATGGTTTATTATAAATACCATCGGTAACTTTATTTACGAATTCAGCAGGAACTTCACCTACAGTAACAACATCATTTCTCCAGTCATGAACTCTTATTAGGTCATGGGGCACTCCAGGGAACATTTTATTTAATTGCCATTCGGGCATTGCCACATGTGTTCCTAAAGCAGGCATTATATCTACTAACTTTTCTTTAAAATACTCATAGGTCATTACAGTGATCTCACCTGCTCGACTTGGGAATCTAGTAAAGTCTGGAGGTAATGCTATGACTTTCTTTTTATCTCCAAGTTGCTGAAAAACAGAATGAAGAGCATTCTTGATATCAGTAGGAGTTAGAGAAGTAGTAGGGGAGCCTTGTCCGAAGTATAGTGCCATAAGGGGATTTATTTAAACGCTTTTAATGCCTCAAGATATACTTCTTGAGTAGGAATTTCAAGGGAAAGAGCTAGGGCTTTACAGTCTTCATATTCAGGAAATGCCCTTTTTTTACCACTTGGAAGGCTTGTGACTTTTAAGGTGATTGGACCGTATTTAGTCTCAACTTTAATAAGTTCTCGATCCAGAATTCTTCTTTCTACCTTTATGTATCTAAGGCCAAGGGTGGAGGTAGATTCTAAGATGAGGTCAGATAGGATAGTTTTATTTGTTTCTTCACAGAGTACTTCTAGCTTTACTCCTGGCCGGCTCTTTTTCATAATAATCGGTGTTAGAAATACATCTAAGGCACCTAAGTTAAGTAATTGGTCTTGAAGGTGACTACCCAGATGTTCTCCGGGCATGTCATCAATATTGGTCTGAATAAGTATTAAGTCCTCAGAGTTTTTAGTTTGCACCTCACTACAGAGACTAGCTCTCAGTGCATTGGGGTGAGTAAAGTCTTTATCTCCTGCTCCGAAGTATGACTTTACTGTAATAAGAGTAGCATTCTCGAAAATTGGATTTAAGAATTTTAAAATAGCAGCTCCGGTTGGTGTAGTCATTTCTGATTCTACTAAGCCTCTATAACATGGCATGCCATGAAGTAATTTCTCTGTTGCAGGAGTGGGGACTGCAAGTTGACCATGATCTGTTTTTACAAAGCCGAAGCCTGTGCAGATGGGATCAGAGTAAGTTTTAGTAATACCAAGTTTATCGATGAGTATCGCAGCGCCAACAATATCTAATATTGAATCATGTGCACCTACTTCATGAAAGTGAACTTTTTCAAGTGAAATGCTATGGACTTCTGCCTCAGCTTCACCTAGATAAGTGAAGATTGCTTTAGCAATTGATTTAGCATTGGCACTTATGCCATGCGAGTGATCAATTAAATGTAATATTTCAGAGAGTTTTCGGTGATCGTGAGCGTGATGATGATCATGGTGGTGATGCGAGCTATGGTGATGGTCATGATGATGGTGATCATGTGTATGATGTGCGTGATGGTGGTGATGTGTATGAGTATGTTTAACTGTAACGACAGCTTTTCTGCACTTGATGCTATTTTTTACTACATCAGTAAATGTAACTTCTACTTCCTTATCTATCCCTAAGGCGTGGGGAATACGCGTAATAAGGTCTTCAGAGTCTGTAAGTGGAGCGAGGGCTCCTAAAAACATATCACCGCTAATACCACTATAGGGTTCAAGCTTTAAGATAGACATTTACTATTCCTTACCTTTGTAAATAGCATTTAATATTCTAACAGCTGATAGCGCTGCTCCGCAGCCATTATCTATGTTTGTTACTAGTATTCCATTGGCACAGGAGGTTAGCATAGCATGTAGGGCTGTTGTTCCCCCTAATGCTACACCGTATCCGACACTAGTTGGTACGGCTATGATTGGTTGAGGAAATATTCCTCCTACAACTGAGGGTAGGGCACCTTCAAAGCCAGCGACAGCAATTATAATATCACAATCTTTAAGGGCTTCTTTTTTATCCATGAGCCTATGCATTCCGGCTACACCGATGTCATTAAAAACTACAAATTCATATCCAAGGTGAGTAAGGGTGTTGGCAACTTCTTTTACAACTCCAGCGTCAGATGTTCCCGCGGAAATAAGACCTATTAGTCCATTGTGTTTTATTGGCGGTGTAAGGCTCGTGGAAAATGTTTTAGCAAGTGGGTCGTAGTTTGCAGAGTTAAAGGTTTCAAGTAGCATTTTTGCTTTGTCTTCTTGAAGTCTTGTTACCAAAATATTTTTTTGTCTGTCGTTATGGTCAGCAATAATATTTTTTAGTTGTATGGCAGATTTAAACTCTCCATATACAATTTCAGGAAATCCTAATCTAGAATGCCTGTCGTTATCTAATTCAAAATCTTTCATAATATTGCTCCATTTAGTTTGCCAGAATAAAAGCCTTTTTCATCTAGTATGACATTATTAAATCCTAGCTTTTTAATTGCTGGGAAAATTAGGTCTTGTTTTTTTATTAAGATTTGAACTTCTTGCTCTGGTACTTCTATCTTTGCAGTATCTCCGCAGTGTCTTAGTCGTGAAATCTTAAATCCTGCCTCTGATAAAATTTCTTCACCTAATTCAATTTGTTTTAACTTTTCTAATGTAACTTGTTCGCCGTATGGTATTCTAGAGCTCATACACGGGCTAGCGGGTTTATCCCAACATGTGAGATTAAAGTATTTTGCGAGGGTTCTTACGTCTTCTTTCGTAAGATTACATTCAGCTAGAGGGCTTCGAACTTTTGATTCGGTAGCAGCTTTAAGGCCTGGTCTATAATCTTTTAGATCATCAAGATTGGTTCCATTTAGAATCCATTGATCTGTGATTAAACCAGTAAGATCTGTGTATAAAGTTTGTTTGCAGTAGTAACATCGGTTGATGGGATTAGAAGAATAGTTAGGATTTTTTAGTTCTTCTGTTTCTATAATTTTAATGGGAATGTCATGATCTAAGCAAAATCTCTTTCCTTCATCTAGGTCAGAGAGCTTTAGACTGGGAGAGGCAGAGATTATTGCTCTGGTATTTTCTTTTCCAAGGTAGAGGCGTGAGAGGTAAGCAACAAGAGAGCTATCTACTCCACCGGAGAAGGCAATGACTGCACTAGGGCAATCTGCAAACCAGATGGAAAGTTTATTAAGTAGGGCGTCTGACATGGATTTGAGCATACTTTAGTGGGGCTAAAAAGACAATTTGGGTTCGTGATTACAACGACATAACCCCAATCTTGACTAAAGGCATGAATTTTGTCATAAAAGGTAGCTGTAATTTACTTTTTTGATCACGGGTAGAAGAGTTAGGTAGTGCTTTCTTGAGTATAGCTTTTGAATAAAGCACTTCCTTTGGATAATAGGGTTTTACTTTTGGAGTGAGGATTTTTTGTTGGTAGTGTAGTTAGAGTTATTTAAATACACTACCAACAAGCTAGCTTCACACCCACTAGTTTGTTTTTTCTGATGGGTGTTGTTGGCGTATCCTTAGAAAGGAGTTTTCGCCATGAAGACAATTTTTACGACTGGTCAGGTGGCAAAGATTTGTAAAGTTGCCCCGCGTACAGTTAATAAGTGGTTCGATTCTGGAAGGCTTCGAGGGTACCGAATTCCTGGATCTCAGGATAGACGTATTCCTAGGGAACATTTGATTCGCTTCCTTAAGGAACACGGAATGCCGCTCGGAGAACTGGAAGACGAATCGATGGACAAGATTTTGCTCGTTGGTTCAGATTCCGCGACTCGAACGAGTCTGGATGAGATGATTGCCAATGACAACTTCAAGATTGAAATTGCGGCAAGTGGCTTTGAAGCCGGCATCCAGGCGGAGTCTATTCGCCCTGAATGCGTAGTGGTTGACTTCGCAATGGGTCGAGAAGAATCTTTGATGATTGCTCAGAACCTTCGAAGGAACCTTGATTACAAG